>JAQVNH010000010.1 GCA_028703215.1 Eubacteriales bacterium | reverse complement strand
CGATAACCGAACCCGATAACGACCTTATAATAATGACGCCGATATGTCCGCACATTCTGTATACGAGGTCTGTCATAGTTGACAGCTCCAAAATCGTCAAAACGGTTCTGAACCATAAAAACATTCATGCGGCGATGGTTACAGTTGACGGGCAAACAGGTTATGAAGCAGTCTGCGGAGACATTATCCTGACTAAAAAATCACCTTGCAGATTGAATCTGATAAAATGCAAGACCCCGGATTTTTTCAGCATTCTCAGGAACAAGATCTATTACAGGGGGGGAAGTGTTGGTTAATGAAATACAACCGTCACGCAAAGATATTGGAGCTCATCGAAAAATATGAAATAGATACTCAGGAAGAGCTTGCCGAAAAATTGAAGCAGACAGGTATGGAAGTGACGCAGGCAACAGTTTCTCGCGACATCAAGGAACTAAGGCTTATCAAAGTGATGTCCAAAAGCGGGAAATATATGTATTCCACCATGAACAGCAGGGATAATCCGCTGTCCGAAAAACTGGTCGCAGTTTTCAACCACTCGTTTGTTTTTGCCGATTATGCAAATAACATCGTTATAGTCAAGACTTTGCCCGGTATGGCGCAGGCTTCGGCTTCGGCGATCGACGCAATGAAATTGTCCGGTATTGCCGGAACCATTGCCGGTGACGACACATTGATCATAATCTGCCGGGCAGAAAAAATCGCGGAAAAACTTGCGGACAGGCTCAATAAAGCAGCGACACGCATAGATGAATAGCGACCCGAGAGGTAATGGCAATGCTTAAACATCTTGAAATCAATAATATTGCGCTGATCGAAAAACTGAGCGTTGAACTCAATGATGGTTTCAATATTCTTACGGGTGAAACAGGCGCGGGCAAATCGATAATCATCGATTCAATAAATGCTCTGCTCGGTCAAAGGACAAACAGGGAGCTCATCAGAAGCGGAGCTGAGAGCGCTTATGTCGAAGGGATGTTTCAAATACCTGAAGGCCATATCGAAAAATTATTGAGCGATTACGGAATAGAAGCTGAAGAGGACGGGACATTGCTGCTGGCCAGAGAGATACAGTCGACAGGAAGGAACATCTGCCGTATCAACGGAAGAATGACTACGGTGACCGTACTGAAAGAGATAGGAGAGCATCTGATCGATGTTCACGGGCAATATGACAGCCAGTCTCTTCTGAGAACCGCTTGCCATGCAGACCTGCTCGACTCTTTCGGAGGGAATATAGTGCAAGCCGCAAAAAGATTGTATTCATCATGTCTGTCCGAGTACAGGGAAACAAAGGCAAAACTTGACAAACTCATGAAGGACAACGCTGAAAGGCAAGGGCTCATTGACCTTCTGAGCTACCAAATAAATGAGATCACAAGCGCATCGCCGGCAGAGGACGAGGAAGAAGAATTGCTCGAAAAGAAAGCGATATTGAGCAACGCGGAGAAAATAATAATCGCGCTTTCGCAAGCTCAAGAGGCATTGAACCGTGAAAATATCGAGTCGGTATCCGCTAGGGACGGAATAAATGAAGCAATTGCAAATATGAGAGCGGTTTCAGGATTCAGCGACGAATACATGAGGATATCCTCAGAGCTCGAAGAAGTATTGTACAAAGTCGAGGATCTGATATCGGACATAAGGAAAAGCAGGGAAATGATTGATTTCACCCCGGGGATATTAGACAGCGTCGAGGATAGACTCGATGTCATATACAAGCTGAAAAAAAAGTACGGGAGCACACTGAAAGAAGTTATGGAATACGGAATAAAAGCTCAAGCGCGGTTGGAAGAAGTTATAAACAATGAAAAACTTACCACGGAAATCGAAGGCAAACTTAAAATACTTCGGGGAAAACTGTTTGAGAGCGCGCAGATTCTCACTGCGGAAAGACAAAGGGCAGCGCTGGCTTTGGAAAAAAACATCGGAACCGAACTCAATGACCTCGACATGAGGAATTCGACATTCAAAGTGCATATGGTTAGGACCGTGGATTCGGCGGAGAATCTCGGGAACGAAATATCTGACAACGGCCTTGATTTTATCGAATTCATGATATCGACAAATCCGGGAGAGCCATTAAAGCCTCTGGCAAAAATAGCTTCCGGCGGCGAGATGTCAAGGATCATGCTGGCAATAAAAAAAATACTTGCTGACGCGGACAGGATCCCGACTTTGATATTTGACGAGATAGATATGGGAGTCGGCGGCGGCACAGCTCTGAAAATCGGGCAGAAGCTGCATTTTATTTCTTCGGGACATCAGGTGATATGCGTGACGCATCTGGCGCAGATCGCCTGCATGGCTGACTGCCATTATTATATTTCCAAAACCGGGTCCGGGGAAAGGACTGTCACAGTAGTAAGCAAACTCGAAGGGGAAGAGATCGTGAGAGAAATTGCGCGGCTCATGGGAGGCAGTGACGAGACGGAAATCTCATTGAGCCATGCAAGGGAAATACTAAAGAACGCAAAAGGGCTGAAGCTGAAATATGACAAATCATAAAAACGAAATATATACGCAAAAATTCGGGATATCTGAAGATATCATATCCATAGCCGATGCTGCGGAGAAAATGATCGCTCCCGTTTTCGAAAGGATCCTCGAGGTTCGTGAATACAACCAACTCAAAGTAATGCATGCGATGCAAAAAAACAGAGTCGGCGAAAGCCATTTTAGCGGAACGACAGGATATGGCTATGACGACAGGGGCAGGGAAGTCCTCGATTTAGTTTTCGCCGATGTATTCAAGGCCGAGGACGCACTGGTGCGGCATACTATCGTTGCGGGGACTCATGCCATAGCACTTGCCATGCTTGGGAACCTAAGCTGCGGAGACCACCTCATATCGATAACAGGAAAACCTTATGACACTCTTGAGGAAATGATAGGAATAAGAGGAGATTTGAAAGGTTCGCTGAAAAATAACGGGGTATCTTACAGCCAGGTAGAAATGACAGAAGAAAAAGGAATCGATCTTGAAAACATCAAAAAGGCGATCCGGCCGAACACAAAGATGGTGATGATACAGCGTTCGCCCGGATATAGCTGGAGAAGCCCGGTTTCTACAGATGAAATAAAAAGGGCTGCGGAATTTATAAAAAGCGTCAGACAGGATATAATCATTTTTGTTGACAACTGCTACGGAGAATTCACGCAAACAAGCGAGCCTATCGAAGCCGGAGCGGATCTGATCGCGGGATCCCTGATCAAAAATCCCGGGGGAGGCATTGCGCAGATGGGAGGCTATGTCGCAGGCAGGGAGGAATATGTCAGAAATTCCGCAGACAGGCTTACTGCGCCGGGACTGGGCAAAAAACTAGGAGCGACGCTCGGACAAAACAGATTCATGTTTCAGGGAATTTTTATGGCTCCTCATGTCGTGGCAGAAAGCTTAAAAGGAGCGGTATTTTGTGCGGCGCTTATGGAAATGCTTGGATTTGCGGCTCTTCCGTCATGGAATGAAGAAAATCGAAGCGATATCGTTCAGGCAGTCAGATTTGAAGATCCGGAGCTCTTAGTGGCATTTTGCCGCGGCATTCAATCGGGATCTCCCGTTGATGCATTTGTAACCCCTGAACCATGGGAAATGCCGGGGTATGATTGTCCTGTTATAATGGCAGCGGGCGGTTTCGTGCAGGGTTCGTCTATCGAACTCAGCGCCGACGGTCCGATGAAGCCTCCTTACATCGCATATCTTCAGGGCGGTCTTGTTTATGAAAGCGCAAAACTCGGCTTGCTTAAGGCAGTGCAAAAAATGAAAGATATTGGTAAAATAAGAATCAGCTGCTGATCATAAGGAATCATAAGGGAAGTGAAACATTTGGCAACCAACAAAAGAAAAGGATTCAGAACAGGCACGCTGCTTATTACGGTGTTCCTCGCCTTATATATACCATCGGGATATTTCTGGCTTTTTGGCGGCAATGTGACCATGGATTACATCCGTCACGGGACGATAGAGGATTATATAAACACAAACGCTCTTATTTTGCGCGACAGTGTGGTATTCGAGGCTCCGATAAGCGGAATAAGTCTTATTTCATATGACGAGGGAGACAAGGTACCGGCCGATTCAACCATAGCTTCTGTACTGAGCAGTTCGGGAGCAAGTCTGATCGACGAGCTGGCTCAAAAAGAGGAACAGGTCATAAGGGCGCTGAGTGAAAAGGTAAGCACATCCGGAACATTTTCAAGGGAAATCTCCAAACTCGAAAGCGAGATAGGCGAAAAATTAAAACTTGTTATTGAGGCTACAAGAAACAACACTTTCAGCGAAATAATCAAATATGAAACCGAAATAAACGCCCTTGTGCAGGAAAAAGCCGGGAAATTAGGGGACGAGGCGGCTGCGGATACTTATATCTCATCCTTGAAGACAGAAATAAACACTTTGAAGAACAAAATCGATTCAAACAGAAAGAATATAGTCTCGGAAAATCCGGGGATAGTATCATATATTCTGGACGACTACGAGGAGAAATTGAGTAAGGGATATATAAGAGAACTGACACCCGAATATTTCGGAAGCGTCCTCAGCGAAGGCAATCCTCAGGCATATATCGAGAATGATGTCGAAGAGGGAGCGGCGGTGGCAAAAATCACCGGCGATCTGAGCTATTGCATTGCAGTATGTCTTGATATCAAGGATGCATACAGGTTTGAAGAGGGCAGTAAAATAAGGATACGTTTTAACGACCCGGAATATGAGTGCAACGGAGACCTGATCTACAAATCCTCCGATATGGACGGATATCAGATTCTGGCATTCGAGCTCAACAAATACCTGAGCGAAACGGTTTCACTCAGAACGGTGAATGTGGATCTCATACTCAGCTCCTACAGCGGAAAGATGATACCTGTTAAATCCCTTTTCGAAATTGACAAGATAAACAAAACAGCAAAGATAACTTTGTTCAAAGTCAATTTTGCCAGCATCAGAGAAGTATCTATAATAGGTTCAAACAAATATTATGCGATAATCGATGACGGGACCGGAAAAGGCAATAATGTGGAATTATATGACGCGTACATAATCGATCCGAAAAATATCGTGGACGGACAGGAGATACGATGACAGATATCGCTGAAATAATCAAAAACAACATAATCGAAGTAAGGCGCAAAATAGAGAATGCCGCGATCAAAGCCGGAAGAGATCCCGGAGAGATAACACTTGTGGCTGTAACCAAGACCGCTTTACCTGAAATGGTTGCAGCGGCGGCAAATAACGGAATTAAAGATTTTGCTGAAAACCGCGTTCAGGAACTGACAAAAAAGCTCGCATTGACCGGCGACTCCTGCAGATGGCATATGATCGGGCATCTTCAGACAAACAAAATAAAACAGGTACTCGGGAAAGTGAGACTTATCCATTCCGTTGATAGTATCGAGCTGGCTGAGGCCATCCAAAAAAGAGCGGAAGCGCTTGATATATACGCCGATATCCTGATCGAAGTAAACGTATCGGGGGAGGAAACGAAATTCGGAGTCTCTAAGGACGCTCTGATGTTTTTGATCGAAAACGCGAGCAGACTGAAGAATGTCAACGTAAGGGGATTGATGACCATTGCGCCTTATACCGAAAGTTCCGAATCTGTAAGGCCTATATTCAGGATGCTGAGGCAACTCTCTCTTGACATCGGCAGCGAAAAAATCGATAATGTTCATATGGACATCCTTTCAATGGGCATGAGCAACGATTTTGAAACAGCGATCGAAGAAGGCTCTAATTTGATCAGGATAGGAAGGTCGATTTTCAACAAAAACATCTGATAATGGTTCCAATGCGAAAGCCTATTATACTTAGGATAAAACAGGAGGTAATAAAAATGGCAAAACTTCTTGACAAAATGATGAATCTTGTTGGCTGGGAAGACAGGGAGGCTGCGGCAGAAGAAAAGGCGACCCTTGAAGATGACCAGACACAGGAATACAAAAAAATAACCGGACTAAAAAGAAATCAGCAGAATAAGATCGTCAACATCAATTCGCAGGGTCATTTCAAAGTCGTAATACACAATCCTCAAACTTTTGAACAGGCCAGAGAGATCACGGAGCATCTGAAAAGCAAAAAAGCCGTGGTCGTTAATGTCGAGGCGCTTGACAAAAACCTCGCGCAGAGAATAGTGGACTTTCTCAGCGGTTCTGTTTATGCTCTAAGCGGTAACATACAAAAGGTGACAAACGGCATTATCCTTGTTGCTCCTCAGAACGTAGACATTCAAGGCGGACTTAAAGAGAGCTTCGATGAGACGGGCTCGTTCTCCTGGATCAAGTAGCGGAGGAGCAAATGATAATAAAAAGAGCAGTAGATATACTGTTGACAGTTATTGAGGTGCTTGTTTTCCTCAGAGTGATTATATCGTGGCTTCCTGTTTCACGCGAGAACCCTTTGGTCAGGTTTTTATATCTGATTACCGAGCCGATTTTGGGTCCGATAAGATCGCTTATACAAAAATCGTCATTCGGCGCGAATATTATGTTTGATTTATCGCCTATAGTTGTCTGGCTTATAATCAGAGTGATCAGGATGATGTATTGAAAAATATCAAATGAATCAACTAAGAGAAAGAGGTGTCTGTATGAACTTTACACCGAACGATCTTCAGAATCTGCTGATAAAAAAATCCCCTCTCGGATACAATATAGATGTGGTGAATGAAGTCCTTGATAAAGTTATCGAGGATTATTCGCACTATATTAAAGATATCAAGGACATCAAAGACAGGACGTCAAATCAGACCGAAGCCCTTCAGAATTACCGGAATATGGAGGAGACCATGACCAACGCCCTTGTTTCGGCTCAGAAAGCCGCGGAGGACGTCAAGGCAAACGCGGTTGAAAAAGCGGAAAACATATTGAAGGAAGCGCAGCTCAATGCTCAGAAAATGCTGAACGAAGCGAATGACGATGTATTGAAAATCAGAAGAGAATATGAGGATATCCGAAACAAAATGAAGGTTTTTGCGGCGAAATATGAGAGCATTCTTGCCGCGCAGCAGGAGATCATACGGAGCTCGATCGAAGAAATATGAAGCATTTATTGACTTAAAGGATTTATTTATATATAATTCTTTGATAATAAAGACGATGACCGGAACAAAGAGAAACGGTGCTCATTACAGAGAGCGGGAGACGGTGTGATACCCGCACAGAGGCCTTTCAGATATCATCCGCGAGTTGCGTCCCGAAACCTTTGAGGGAATAAGGATCGCCGGCAAACCGTTATCTTGTAAATGAGGCCGTATGATTTATTTGCGGCAATCAGGGTGGTACCGCGTGAGTTATCTCTCGCCCCGACATTTCGGAGCGGGAGTTTTGATTTTACGGCAATTTATTCGCATGTTGCTTAGGAGGAAAATGAATGGCCAGTGATTACAGTAAAACAATGAATCTGCCGAAAACAGATTTCCCTATGAGGGCCGGTTTGCCTGAAAAGGAACCGGAGATCCTCAAAAAATGGGATGAAATGAATATATACAAAAAACAGCTTGAAGTTAATCGTGGAAAGCCGAAGTTCATACTGCACGACGGACCTCCGTACGCAAACGGCGGGATCCATCTTGGGACTTCGCTAAATAAGATCCTCAAGGATATTGTGGTCAAATATCGAAGCATGGCGGGATATGACACGCCTTATGTGCCGGGATGGGATACACACGGACTTCCCACGGAGCAGAGAGCGATAAAGGAGCTGGGACTGAACAGGCATGAAGTTGGTCCGGTCATTTTCAGAAGGGCATGCAGAGATTTTGCGTTGAAATATTTGGATATACAAAGAAATTCCTTCAGAAGACTCGGAGTGCGCGCAGACTGGGAAAATCCATATATAACACTGAGGCCTGAGTACGAAGCCAAACAAATAGAAATATTCGGAGAAATGGCAAAGAAGGGATATATTTATCGCGGATTGAGACCGGTTTACTGGTGCCCGGATTGCGAGACCGCTTTGGCTGAGGCTGAAATCGACTACTCGCAGGACAGTACGTCATCCATATATGTAAAATTTCCTGTTGTGAAGGACAACGGAATTTTAGCTGAAACGATAGGGGATATCAAGGACGTATATTTTATAATCTGGACGACAACAACATGGACTTTGCCCGGAAACATGGCCGTGTGCCTGAATAAGGACTTTGATTATTCAATAGTACAGGCGTCAGGAAGTAATTACATAATAGCATCTGATTTGGCTAAAAATGTTATGGATGCAGGGGGGATCAAAGAGTTTGAGACGATCGCGAAAGTTAAAGGAAGCGAGCTTGAGGGGATACTCTGCAGACATCCGTTTTTAGAAAGGGATTCGCAGGTGATCCTCGGCGACCATGTTACTCTTGAAGCGGGGACCGGTTGCGTGCATACTGCTCCGGGACACGGCGCCGAAGACTTTGAGGTTTGTCTGAAATACGATATCGATGTCGTCGTACCGGTCGATGATAAAGGCAAGCTGACTGACGAAGCAGGACCTTTTGCGGGATTGTATTATGAAAAGGCAAACAAGCTGATTTATGAGCACCTGAAACAAACAGGATTTTTATTTGCAGGCGAGAATATTATCCATCAGTATCCCCATTGCTGGAGATGCAACAGTCCTATAATATATCGCGCCACAAAGCAGTGGTTCGCGTCGATCGACGCATTCAGGCAAAAGGCATTGAATGCGATAAAGGAAGTCGAGTGGATCCCCGAATGGGGAGAAGACCGCATATCCGGAATGGTCAAAGACCGTCACGACTGGTGCATATCCAGACAAAGGATATGGGGAGTGCCGCTTCCGATATTCTACTGCGAGGATTGCGGCAAAGAACTGATAAATGAACATACGATAAATTCGGTCAAGGAGCTTTTCAAAGCAAAGGGTTCCGACTCCTGGTATGAAACTCCTACGGAAGACATTCTTGGTCCTGACGCGCATTGCAGCTGCGGCGGCAGGAAATTCCGCAAGGAAACTGACATCATGGATGTATGGTTTGATTCAGGCTCGAGCCACGCTGCGGTCCTTAAAACAAGGGAAGAACTGAGGTGGCCTGCGGACTTATACCTTGAAGGAAGCGACCAGCACAGAGGCTGGTTCCAGTCTTCGCTTCTGACTGCGGCTGCAACTGTGGGAAGCGCTCCGTATAAAAAAGTGCTGACGCACGGATATGTCGTTGACGGCGAAGGCAGAAAGATGTCAAAATCGCTTGGCAACGGCATCGATCCCGAAGATATAATCAGGGAATACGGCGCGGATATACTAAGACTCTGGGTCGCTTCCTCAGACTATCAGGTAGACATAAGGATATCAAAGGATATTTTAAAGCAGCTTTCGGAAGCCTACAGAAAAGTCAGGAACACCTGCAGATTTATACTGGGCAATATATATGACTTTGATCCGGATTCTGACAGCGTTGAACGCGACAAACTGCAGGAAATCGATAAATGGGCTATGATGAAGCTTTCACAACTTGTGGAAAAGGTCACCGGCGCATGTGAGAAATATGAATTCCACACGATGTTCCACGCGATCCATAACTTTTGTGTAGTGGACATGAGCAACTTTTACCTCGATATAATCAAAGACAGGCTCTACACGACAAAAGCTGATTCTGACGGCAGAAGAGCTGCTCAAACAGTAACATACAAAGTCCTTGAAGTTCTTGTCAGACTTCTGACTCCTGTTCTTGCCTTTACAAGCGAAGAGATATGGAAGTATATGCCGCACAGAAAGACGGACGATACTGAAAGCGTTCAGCTCAACCAGTGGCCTGCTGCGGAGACGAAGTACCGGGACAGATCTCTTGAAGAAAAATGGGACAGGATAATCAAGCTGCGCGAGGATGTTTCAAAAGCTCTTGAGCTTGCCAGAGCCGGGAAAAAAATCGGCCATTCGCTCAGTGCGTCCGTTAACATTTATGCCGGCGGGGACGATTACGAATTCTTCGACGGCATAAAAACCGAACTGGCGGATATATTCATCGTTTCTGATTTCAATTTGCATAAAACGGATGAACTGATTGACACGACCGGGGCCAACAGAAGCGAGAACTTTGAAGGAGTCTATATAGAAATAACTCAAGCTCCCGGAATGAAATGCGAAAGATGCTGGATGTATAGCGAAACAGTCGGAAAAGACGCCGGACATCCGGACATTTGCGAGAGGTGCGCAGAGGTGCTGAAATGAGTGAGAAGCTTATTGTGAAATTGGGCGAAAGAAGTTATCCGATCTATCTGGAGAACAGCTATGATGATTTTACACATGGCTTTTCCGGCCTGGGATCCCTCTCTTCAAGAGCAGTTATAATAACCGACACAAACGTATATGAACATCAATACCCGGATTTTGAAACGGCTCTTAAAAATCATTCCTTCAAAGCAGAGGTTTTTGTGGTAGAAGCGGGGGAGGAATCGAAAAATTTACAGAACCTTCAGAGAATATACAAATTTTTTATGGAAAATGAGCTTGACCGAACTTCGGTGGTAATAGCCCTCGGAGGCGGAGTCGTCGGAGATCTGGCAGGTTACGCTGCAGCCACTTACTTAAGGGGGATAAGCTTTGTGCAGGTCCCGACAACATTGCTTTCTCAGGCTGACAGCAGTGTCGGCGGAAAGGTTGGCGTTGACTTTGAGGGAGCAAAGAATCTGATCGGGGCTTTCTATCAGCCCAAGTTCGTGTATATAAATGTAAATTCGCTGAGGACCCTTCCCTCAAGAGAACTTAGATCAGGTCTTGCGGAAACATTAAAGCACGGACTGATCAAAGACCCCGATTTTTTAACATATATAAATGATAATATGGATAAGCTGTTCAATTATGATGAAGAAGTATTGAAAAATATCGCGTATTCAAATTGCTCCATTAAAGCATCGGTTGTGGAACAGGATGAGAAGGAAGATGATATAAGAGCGACATTGAATCTGGGCCATACCATAGGTCATGCGCTGGAAAGCGTTTCAAACTTTGCTCTGAGTCACGGCGAATGCGTATCATTGGGTATCACGGGCGCTTTCAAGCTTGCGCGGAAACTTGGCATGATCAGCGGCGATTATGAAGCAGCAGTTGCG
Organism: Eubacteriales bacterium; assembly: GCA_028703215.1. Classification (GTDB taxonomy): domain Bacteria; phylum Bacillota; class Clostridia; order Acetivibrionales; family STF1-152; genus STF1-152. The sequence continues at coordinate 1,800 of JAQVNH010000010.1, read as the reverse complement.
GGCATTTTGAAGAACGCCGGTCTTCCGGTCTCGATCAGCGGCATGGATGCCGAAGTGGTTTATCAGCAGATGTACCTCGATAAAAAAGTCAGACGCGGCAGACTCAACTTTATTCTGCCGACTGCCCCCGGACAGGTGGTAAGGCGCGAAGTATCAGACCGGGAGCTTGTCATGGAAATACTGCATGAACTGTTTCAAAATCAAAAACAGGCTGTCTGAACCCATCGGGCATGACTTCGTTTTTCCTTAAATCGTTTCGCCGCTATTTGCAGCAGCTGCAATCGGAATCGAGATCGATGTGCTCCATCATATCAAAGAGAACTTTTTTCAGCACCTCGTTATTCTTTTCGAATACTTTCAGCACTTCCTCATTTGTCACTGGCTTGATATCGTCCCTTCCTTCGAGTCCGGCGTCATAATCCGTTATCAGCGAAATATTCGCATAGCAGATGCCTAATTCTTTGGCCAGGATACACTCGGGATAATTTGTCATGTTGATAACATCCCAGCCCATTTTTGAATACCATCTGCTCTCGGCAAAGGTGGAAAATCGAGGGCCTTGAATTATAACTATCGTGCCGTTTTTATGAACAGTCACGCCGCAGCGTAAAGCTGATTCGCAGGCTATTTGGCAAAGCTTTGGGCAGTAGGGGTATGCCGCGCTTATGTGCTCGACTTTTGGTCCCTCGAAAAAAGTATCCTTGCGGTTTGTCGTTCTGTCGATAAACTGGTCGCAAATGACAAAGTCCCCGGGCTTTATCGAGGGCTTCAGGCTTCCTGACGCGGTGGGTCCTACGATACATTTAACGCCAAGCATGTGCATTGCATAAATATTCGCCCTGTAATTTATCAGATGGGGAGGAATGGAGTGGTTTCTGCCGTGTCTGGGAAGGAAAGCGACCTTTATATTTTTATACTGCGCAACAGAGATCTTGTCGCTCGGTTTGCCGTAGGGAGTATCCAAATCGACTTCCTTAATGTCTTTCAGAAAAGAATAAAATCCGGAGCCACCCATTATGCCTATATCAGCCTTAACATCCGAATGAAAATTATCCATTTTTACTCCTTCGAATCCTTGATAACCTGCATACTATTATATAATTATCGGGCCAGGGAACGCAACATTGAAAAGAAAGTCCGTTTAGCGGATAATATAAGTGTGACTGCTTTGAATTTATTTTAAGGAGGCGATTATAATGTCCGGTAAGTTCAGACTTTCAGTATGCCAGTTTAAAGTTCATGACGAAAAAAGCAGAAACATTGAATCCGCAACCAAGGCTCTTGATCAGGCTTCTGCCGATGGCGCCGAAATAGCCGTTCTGCCGGAAATGTTCAACTGTCCGTATAATGTCAGCCGCTTTGCCAGGTATGCGGAAAATATTGATACAGGGGAAACTATCAAAGCTATATCCGATACGGCTGCAGGCCTTGGAATGTATGTGGCAGCGGGCTCTGTGCCGGAATTGTCCGGAGACAGGGTATACAACACGAGCATCCTGTTTGACAGAAAAGGACGGATTTTGGCATATCACCGTAAGATGCATCTTTTTGACATCAACATAGAGGACAGAATCACATTCAAAGAGTCAGACTCGATCTCCGCCGGGGATAAGATCACTGTCGCAGATACGGAACTGTGCAGGATAGGTATTGCGATATGCTACGATCTGAGATTTCCGGAATTGTTCAGGCTAATGTCTCTTGCGGGAGCTAAAGTAATAATCGTACCGGCGGCATTCAACATGGTTACAGGCCCGGCTCATTTCGAACTGCTTGTGAGAGCGAGAGCGGTGGATAATC
>JAQVNH010000158.1 GCA_028703215.1 Eubacteriales bacterium | reverse complement strand
GCGCGATGCAAGCTCGGGCACAGTATCGACGCCCGCCGCTTCAAGTAATTCGGCATACTGTCCGGCTACACCTTTTACTCTGAAAAGGTCGGCATGGTTTGCCCACTTGAGAACCAGTTTTTCTCCTATCTGCGTTTTTTCAACAAGTTCGTTTCTTCCCTTTTTTGAAGCGCATATTTTCAGCAGTGCTTCAACAGACCTTACTCCTGCAGCTTTCAACTTAACTTCATAGCTCTCTCCAATGCCTTCGATCATGCTTATCTTTGACATATTCCTAACCCCTTCCAAAAAGTAGTATGCTTCCGAACTATATAAATCAATTGTTAAACTTAAGTTTATTATACCAAATTTAAGGGATTTTAACCAAAAAGATTTCATATATCAATCTGTTTCCTCAATTCTATTGGCCTCTGGTGCTTCCTTCATAATGCGCTCGGTTTCTTTTTTCCCAAGATCGTTTGTATTTATGGATTTCCCGAAAACAAAAATCCGCCAGAACAGGAATTCGGTAACTAAATTTATCAGCATAGTCCCGATTAGGACTATGTATTCGTTCCAGCCGATTTTTGTCAGCGTGTCTCCCCACCATGTAGAAAGCGGCGTGAACACGCAATAGAAGCCAACTACTTTCAGCATGGCGATTGGGATATTGTTCGCGGATTTGAAAGTGAACCTGCGGTTGATGGTAAAGTTCCAGAGAACCGACAAAGCCAGGGCTATAAGATACGAAACCCAGTAGCTCAATCGTGCTATCTCATTTAGTAGTGTGAATGAAATTATCTGTATTATACCAGCTGTTAAGGAAAAAAATGTGAATTTTGCCGCCTGCATGATATTTTGCTTTTTGGTCAAACGGACGGATCCCTTGATCTCGCTCAATATTTTTCTCCCTATTTTACTATTTCATAAGGCCAGCTTGAAATGCCTCCGAAATCGTATATCCCTGTATATCCCATGCTGACAAGCTCTTTTGAGGCTATTTCGCTTCTGCGTCCGCTGCGGCAATAAACCAATATCGTTGCTTCCTTGGAGGGCAATATCGTTGCTGCTTTTTCCCCGATTTCAGTATAAGGCAGAAGCACTGCATTCTCTATGTGCCCCTCATCATATTCATACTGTTCTCGAACATCCAGTATAACGACATTCCCTTCATCGATCATGATTTTTGCCTCTTCCGCTGTGATCCTTCTGTATTCGGCTTTGCTTTGTGTTGGATTTGGCGACGAGAACAGGATTTTGACAGCGGTTACCTGTACCGGATAACTCTCGCGTATCTCAGGCAATATTATTATTTCAACAGTCTGTCCTGCGGCAGGTGTAAAATCCATCTTTAAATTTTTATCATATCCGACCATCGCTTTATCAAACCCGACATCATCTGTGGTTGTCACCATCATGCTGTTTTCGTACACGCTCTCGATCAGAGCCGTAAATGCTATGTTCTTGTTCTCTTCGCTTTTTCCGCATGCCGCCAGAAACAGAGCAAGCATTACGATCACTGCCAAAAATCTTTTCACTGTCTATTCTCCGCCTTTCTCTGAATTGAATGCGATTATTTTATTTAATTTGACATATTGTCGGTGTTATTTGTTTTCTCTCGTCAGTTTCTTTATCCATTTGAAACTGTTGACCCTGATGAATACAGGGATACATTTGTAAAGCTGGTCAGAGTTCATACACAGTACAACAACGGCCGGAGACCAATGGAATACAAAGGCCGCTAATGCTGTCAGCGGAACCAGAATAAGCCACGTGCTGATGATCTCCAGCTGTAAAACAAATTTGGAATCTCCTCCGCCTCTTATTATACCAAGCGAGACAGGCATTTGATAGGCCATGCCGATGAATACAAAACTCAAAATGATCATAAACTGATCCGCAAGGACTCTGGTATCGGACGAAATTTTGTAGAGTGAAAGCGCGCTCCCTCGCACGGAAAACAATATGATTCCGCACAATATCCCTACAAACAAATAAATATATTGCATCGTCCTCGCATATTCCTTGGTTTTTTCGATCTTCCCCTCTCCGATCGTGCGTCCTATTATCACGGCGGAAGTAGCTGAAGTTGCGACCGAAAAGGCTCTGATAAATTGATACAGCGTAGTTGCAACACCATATGCCGCTAATGCTCCCTGTTCTTTCAAATTTCCCAGCATTGCCGTTTGGATCACTACAGCCACTCCCCACGAAGCAGCCTGAAGCACTGCGGGGGTGCTTACGCGAGCATAATCCTTAAGAAGTTCTCTATCTGTTCGAATATAGTCTCTGATACGAAGCTGCAGTTTTTTGTCAACAGCAAGCAAATAAACGATTATTACGGTCAGTTCGATAACTCGTGCAATTATTGTTGCCAAAGCAGCTCCTGAAGCTCCTAAAACAGGCGCGCCGAATTTTCCGAATATCAGAACATAATTTAAACAGCATTTGACTATTAGCGTCGACAATGTCACATAAAACGAGATCCTTACGCTCTCAACGCTTCGAAGTGTGGCAATCAGGACTGAAGATACCGTAAACAGAGGATATGTGAAACGAATCAAATTTAGATAATCTGCTCCCTCGCGAACAATTTCAGCATTTTGGGTAAAAAGCTGCACCGTTCCCAGCGGAAAAATACTTGCAATCGCAAACAATGTCATGGAAACCAGCAATCCTGTTTTTAAGGATATGGAAGATAATTTTCGTATCGGTTCTATGCGCCGCTGTCCCCAGTATTGACTGGCCAGTATGACCATTCCGTCTCCGATGGCAATCGTCAGCATCTGGAGAAGAAATTGGATCTGATTGACTGATGCGACTCCTGCAACTGCCGCCTCGCTGTAGCTCCCAAGCATCAGATTATCAACAAGGCTTACTCCAAGAATGATAATATTCTGTAACAGTATCGGCCCGTACAGACTGAAGAAATTCTTATAAAACGCTTTTTCTCTTGTCAGCATTTTGCTGCGCGCACCACCCTGATTAAAATACATTCGTTAATCAGCATAGCAGTCAGGCGGCATACCGTCAATGTGCAATTAATGAATTCAAGCCTTTTTTAGAAAAGGCTATACCGCCGTAAATCTTTAATTTAATAATAACATCAGCAATATATGTGTTCATTTTAATATCAAATTGTATTATAATAATGATGGACTTCAAATAGAGAACCGGTCCGAAAATCAAAAGGGGGAAAATGATTGTGAAAAAAATACT
>JAQVNH010000157.1 GCA_028703215.1 Eubacteriales bacterium | reverse complement strand
AACTTGAGTGATCCGAATATTTTTTCTACTGTCCGTCCGAATATTATGAGTGAAAAAGAGTTGGTGGCAAGGTGTGCCACTCCGGCGTGAAGAAATATCGGGGTGATGAAGCGCCAGTACTGACCGTTCATAATATCCATCCAGGATTTTAATCCGATATTGGTTAAAATATTCTCACCCTTAATCATCTGGGTGATCCATCCTATTATAAAAACCGCCAAATTGGCCAAAACCAGCACATATGTCGCTGCCGGCTTATGCGTGACCTCTTTGATTCCCGTGCCGTGATATTTTGCATAACCTGTTTTTTCAAGATCCCCGAGATTTTCATACCCTTCGAGTTCCGAAGCAAGCCTATCTTTTGTGATCTCGAATATTTCTTCGTCATCGCCCGCGTTAAGCGCCGATACCGCTTTTTTAGCAAGTTCGACAGCAAATACGGACAGTTTTGCGCTTTTCAGATCCTGTATATATTTGTTCAGAGTATGCAATACTCCGGGCTCGGGAGAATCCTCATAAACAATTATGAGCGACAGGACTGCTCTTTCGAAGCGATTTTCTTTTCGTGATTCGAGAAGTCTGATGCCTGTTTCGATCTCACTCCTCAGAGCATAAGGCGTAATAAGATCGCCGTCGATCACAAGCAGCATATCGTATTGTGAGATATCGCGCTTTTGAAGCACTATCCAGGTGCCGCGGGCAGTAACTTGACCTGCCGCCTCTCTGTCAGGGATGAAGTTTTGTTTGTTGATCAAATCTGTAATAACAGCATTGATATAGCTTTGTTTTTTCAAATGCCTCTCCGCTTTTCAGGTCTGATTATCCTAAGTCAAATTTCTCAAAGTCAAACATTTATGTTAATTATATATTTCAAGCATGTTTAATTCAAACAAATAAACGCATGTCTATGCTCTTAGATGCTTATTGTTCATATTTTACCCTTTTTGTGATAGAATAACCTATAATTCATATCCATTATAGCGTAAAGGGGAGAACCGTATTGAAGGATCTTTATGAGAAATGCAGGAATTTTACGGCAGCAAGGGAAGCGATCGCGGCAGGTATATACCCGTATTTTCATGCGCTTGAAACAGGACAGGATACGGAAGTAATAATGGAGGGAAAACGCACCATTATGATAGGATCCAACAATTACCTCGGTCTCACTTCCGACTCCAGAGTTATAAAGGCCGCCAAGGATGCACTCGACAAGTATGGCACGGGATGTTCGGGCTCAAGATTTTTAAACGGGACTCTAGTGCTGCATATAGAGCTCGAAAAAAGGTTGGCCGCATTTTTGGGAAAAGAAGCTGCGCTGACCTTTAGCACAGGATTTCAGACAAACCTCGGTATACTTTCAACTATTGCGGGAAGAAACGAATACATCCTCTGTGACAACGAGGATCACGCAAGCATCGTAGACGGATGCAGGCTGGGCTTCGCCAAGGTTCTGAAATATGAGCACGACGATATGGAGGACCTCGAGAAGAAGCTAAGTATTCTTCCCGACGCAGGAAAGCTGATCGTCTCAGACGGAGTCTTCAGCATGGGAGGAGATATTTGCAACCTTCCGGCGATGGCGGATCTGGCGAACAAGTACGGTGCAAGGATCATGATAGATGATGCCCATGGACTCGGCGTAATAGGCAGGCGAGGCAGAGGAACCGGCGAGCATTATAATATGGCGGACAAGGTCGACATAATAATGGGAACCTTCAGCAAGTCTCTCGCCAGTCTCGGCGGGTTCATCGCCGGCAGTGAGGAAATGATCCACTATGTCAAACACCACTCCAGACCATTTATTTTCAGCGCTTCTATTCCGCCTTCAAATGCCGCGTCAACTCTTGAAGCCCTGACGATCCTCGAGAACGAGCCCGAGAGAGTCAAGGCTCTGAATGACAATGCGGATTATATGAGAGAAGGTTTAAAGGCTCTGCATATTCCTATCGGAAACAGCCAAACTCCCATTATTCCGATCGAGACAGGCGAAAACGAGACCACCTTTCTTGCCACCAGGATGCTCCTCGACGAAGGCGTTTATGTAAATCCAGTTCTGGCGCCGGCCGTGAAGCCGGGCCACTGTTTGCTGAGAACCAGCTATACAGCGACCCACACCCGCGAGCAGCTTGATTTTGCATTGAATGCATTCAGGAAGGTTTTTGAAAAAATCAATTCTATGCAATGATAGTGCAATAATAGTATTTTTCATGCAAGAACGATGTTTATGCAGGAACGATGTTTATGAAGGGTACGCATCCAGTTTCAAAGCTTCGTCAGCCATATCGGCGACGATGCGGGAACCGTCCGGTGCGGTGCCCTTTATTATCATCTTTCCAATTTCAGTTTCAAGATTCCTCTGGATATACCTCTTGACAGGCCTTGCTCCATACTCGGGCGAATACGCGTTGTCAGCAATAAAAATTTTTGCCGCTTCCGTAATTTCAAGCAAGATGTCTTTCGTTTGAAGTCTTTTGCGGATATCTTCCAAAGCAAGATCGACTATCTTCAATATTTCATCCTTGAGCAGCGGCTTGAACATTACTGTATCATCGACTCTGTTGAGAAACTCCGGTTTAAAACTTCTGCGGAGTTCGGCCATCACCTGCTCCTTATCTGCCTCATCGACCGTGCCCTTGTCCTCGATCGCATTAAGAAGATAATGGCTCCCCAAATTGGATGTCATTATCACTATGGTATTCTTGAAATCAACTGTACGTCCCTGGTTATCAGTCAGTCTTCCGTCATCGAGGATCTGCAGCAGAATATTGAACACGTCGGGATGCGCCTTTTCTATCTCATCAAAAAGGATCACGCTATATGGCTTTCTTCTTACCGCTTCGGTCAGCTGTCCGCCCTCCTCGTAGCCGATATATCCCGGAGGTGCGCCGATAAGCCTTGCCACGGCATGTTTTTCCATATATTCGCTCATATCTATCCTGATCATGTTTTCTTCAGTATCGAACAATGCTTCCGCAAGGGTTTTTGCGAGTTCAGTTTTTCCAACTCCGGTAGGTCCCAAAAATATAAATGAACCGATCGGCTTTCTCGGATCCTTAAGGCCTGAGCGCGCCCTCATAACAGCATCTGAGACTGCTGTGACAGCTTCGTCCTGCCCGATCACTCTTTTGTGGAGAATGTTTTCCAGGTTGAGGAGTTTTTCCCTTTCGCTTTCCACAAGACGCGTTACAGGGATCCCTGTCCATTTTGAAATAATCTCGGCAATTTCC
>JAQVNH010000156.1 GCA_028703215.1 Eubacteriales bacterium | reverse complement strand
GCACTGTATAGGCTTTTTGAAGGCATTAAATATGGCGGCATGGCTATTTGACGCAAGAATGGATCTTTTTGTGACCTACAACAACTTGACACGATCGCTCAGAGGTGCCGTTTTGACACTGAATTTTAAATGTTGTATAATAATCAGGTATCGATTCGGGATCATAAAGACGATAAAGATATTATTAGCAGGATGTAATTGCGTTTCTTACAGGCACCTTTTCCGAAAATTTTAAGAATTGTCTCATTAACCGCGAGAGATATATTTGAAGGTGCTTCTTGGGCGGAGAGAAGGAATTATGTATAAAATAGGTGATAAAATCGTATATCCGATGCACGGAGCCGGCGTTATAGAGTCAATCGAGGAAAAGGACACCCTTGGCTCAAAGCACTCTTATTATATCGTCAGAATGCCTGTCGGCAACATGAAGGTGATGATACCCACAGACAATGTCGAGGACATTGGAATAAGAGACATAGTGTCTTCGGAGGTTGCCGATAAAGTCATAATCGTTTTGAAAAATCAGGACATTAATGCCACAAACAACTGGAACAAAAGGTTCAGGGAAAATATGTCCAAAATCAAGACAGGGGATATATTTGAAGTGGCAGATGTTGTCAGGTCGCTGATGCTCAGGGATAAGAACAAGGGACTGTCTACAGGAGAAAGAAAAATGCTTAACAGCGCAAGACAGATCCTGATAAGCGAGCTGGTTCTTGTAAAAAATAAAAAAGCATGTGAAATAGAAGAGGTTATTAACGAGTGCTTGGCGTTGGATTAGTAAAAACAGGGCAGAGGAGCTAAAGCATGGTGTTCAACAAAATACTGAAGCTTTGTTTTGCGTTGGTAGGGGCACTTACCGGTTACACCCTGGTAAATGTTTTGGTTGTGTACACGGGATTGTGGGGAATCCCGAAGGGTTTTCAGACGGTTGCTTATATAGTTATCTCTCTGGCCGCGGCGTTTCTATTCTATAAGATCGCCGAAGGGTTGGTTGACAACCTTTCCAAATCAATAGACGGTCTTCAAAACACTATCCAGAAAATGAGTTCATATGAGCTTATGGTAAGCACGATAGGTCTTATCGTCGGACTGATAATAGCAAATCTTATAACAATTCCAATAGTTAAGATGAGTATCATAGGGGTTCCTCTTGCGATAATAATCAATATTCTGCTCGGAAGCTTTGGAATATATCTGGCCATCGGCAAAAGAAACGAGCTGATAAAGGACATTTTTCTTGGCGGGAGCAAGACACAGTATGTAGACAACGGACTTAAAGTTGTCGATACCAGCGTACTTATAGACGGAAGGATCGTTGATATAATTAAAAGCGGGTTCATGCACGGGCAGCTCATAATCCCGGGCTCGGTTTTAGTGGAGCTGAGGCATATCGCAGATTCCGAGGATCCCTTGAAAAGAAGCAAGGGCAGAAGGGGCCTTGACATATTAAATATAATCCAAACCGAATTAGGTTTTCCAGTCACAATAGACAATGACGGCAGCGGATCGGATAAGGAAGTCGATAACGAGATTCTTGATACTGCCGAAAAACACAAGTGCAAAATACTAACCGTTGACTATAATCTAAATAAGGTTGCCGGAGTTAGAAAACTCAGTGTCCTGAATATAAATGACCTCGCCAATTCGGTAAAACCTATCGCTCTGCCCGGGGAAAAGCTTTCTGTACATGTTATCAAGGAAGGCAAGGAAGACGGCCAGGGCGTCGGATATATGGAAGACGGTACAATGATAGTCGTCGAAGGCGGCAGACAATGCATCGGAGAAACGATAGAATGTGTTGTTACCAGTATTCTGCAGACCTCAGCCGGAAGGATGGTTTTCGCCAAAAAATAAGCGCTTCAAATCAGCACTTTAATGAGCACTTTATAAGATATTTCGAATGGATATAGATCTGAATTGTTCCAAATTAATAAAAGGTGAGTTATGAATATTTCAGGAGATATGTTAACTAGTTGCATTATTGTAGCTGCAGGTTCGGGAACCCGCATGAAATCGTCGGCAAACAAACAGTTTATGCCGATAGGCGGTGTGCCTATGCTGGCGCTGACGATAAAAGCATTCGAGCTGTGCGCTCAAGTCAACGAAATTATTGTAGTCATGAATAAAAATGATATAACATATTTCAATGAAAATATTTTAAAGGCATATGATTTCAAAAAGCTATGCAAAGTCTCGGAAGGCGGCGCAACAAGGCAGGAATCAGTATACAAAGGCCTGAAATGCGTTTCTGAGAATGCCGATATTGTTTTGGTTCACGACGGAGCAAGGCCTTTTGTCGATAACGGAACAATAGTCAGGTGCATTTACGCGGCAGATAAATATGGGGCTTCATGTGCCGCGATCTCATCAAGGGATACGGTCAAGCAATCAGACAGCCGGGGATTCGTGCTGAGCACCGCAGACAGGGAAAGCATACGCCTGGCGCAGACTCCGCAGGGTTTCAAGAAGGATATTTTAGCGCGATCGCACGAAAAAGCAATAGAAGAAAATTTTACCGGAACCGACGACGCCGTTCTTGCAGAAAGAGCGGGATACAAAATGAAGCTTACGGAAGGCAGCGTTTATAATATGAAGATCACGACCTGCGACGATATTCCGATTGCGGAAGCGGTTTATAAAATATTTGAAATAAGCAATCTGTGAACAATATCCAAGTGAAAACGCGGTGATTTATTCGACTGTGATACAAGAAAAGACCTGTATCCCAAGTCCGCGTCCAAAATCCGTGAGTCCCTCTCCGGAAGTTGCTGTTATTCCGATGCATTCGGGCGGGATTTCAAGAATTTCAGATATACTTTTCCTCATTTCCGGAATATAAGGCGATATGACCGGAGTTTTGCATTCGATGGCAACGGAAAGGTGTAAGATCCTGCCGCCGAGGGTTTCCATGGCTTTTCGCACATAAGCGGAACTATCCTTAATGCCTTGCTCAAAGCACATTTTATCGGAGATATCCCCCAAAATATTTACACAGGTCACACCAGATATAGCGTTTGCGATAGAATGCAGAACTGCGTCCGCATCGCTGTTGCCTTCAAGAGGCGGCTCGCCGGGGAATACGACTCCGCCGAGCACAAGTTTTTTATGGCTGCTGCAGTCAGTAAATCTGTGGCTGTCTTGCCCGATACCCACGCGCATAACGAACCTCCGATAGAGTATAAATGTGCCTCAAAAAGCCTTCCGGGGCAATGTAAAAATCTTCAGTGCTATTATA
>JAQVNH010000155.1 GCA_028703215.1 Eubacteriales bacterium | reverse complement strand
CTATTCCGTTCGCATCGATATCAAATGTGACCTCGATCTGAGGTATTCCTCTCGGAGCAGGCGGGATGCCTGAAAGCTGGAATTTACCCAGCGTCTTGTTATATGCCGCCATTTCACGTTCTCCCTGCAATACATGTATGTCAACGCTTGTTTGTCCGTCAGCGGCGGTTGAGAATATCTGACTCTTCTTTGTAGGTATTGTTGTATTCCTGTCAATAAGCCTGGTTGAAACGCCGCCCAAAGTTTCGATACCGAGCGACAGTGGCGTGACATCAAGCAGGAGCAGATCCTTGACATCTCCCGAAAGCACGCCTGCCTGAATAGCTGCGCCGATGGCAACACATTCATCCGGGTTTATTCCTTTAAACGGTTCTTTCCCGATCAAATCCTTTACAGCTTTTTGCACTGACGGTGTTCTTGTTGATCCGCCGACTAAAAGAACCTTTTCTATCTCCGCGACAGTCAGCCCGGAATCCTTTAATGCCTGGCGTACCGGACCCATTGTTTTTTCAACCAGGTCCTGCGTCATTTCGTCAAACTTAGCCCTGGACAAAGTCATGTCAAGATGCTTCGGTCCCTGCGCGTCAGCTGTTATGAAAGGCAGATTGATATTTGCGGACATAGTTGATGAAAGCTCTATCTTGGCTTTTTCCGCAGCTTCTTTGAGTCTCTGCATCGCCATCTTGTCATTTCTCAAATCAATGCCGGAATCCTTTTTGAAACCATCTGCAAGCCAATCCATGACACGCTGGTCGAAGTCGTCACCGCCAAGCCTTGTGTTTCCGTTGGTGGCAAGCACTTCAAAAACACCGTCGCCGATCTCGAGGATCGAAACGTCAAAGGTTCCGCCGCCGAGGTCATAAACCATTATTTTCTGGTCCTTTTCATGATCAAGTCCGTACGCAAGAGCTGCGGAAGTAGGCTCATTTATTATCCTTAGCACCTCGAGCCCCGCGATTTTGCCCGCATCCTTGGTCGCCTGTCTTTGCGAGTCGCTGAAATATGCGGGAACGGTAATTACAGCCTGCGTCACTTTTTCTCCGAGATACTCTTCTGCATATGTTTTCATTCTCTGGAGGATCATAGCCGATATTTCCGGCGGAGTATAATCTTTATCATCGATCCTTATCTTTCTGTCAGTACCCATATCCCTTTTTATGGACGAGATCGTTCTTTCAGGATTCGTTATTGCCTGGCGCTTTGCAACCTGTCCGACCAGTCTTTCGCCTGATTTTGTAAAAGCCACTACCGACGGCGTTGTCCTGCTGCCCTCTGAATTCGGTATAACGACAGGATCCTTGCCCTCCATTACGGCAACGCAAGAATTGGTAGTTCCTAAATCTATTCCTATTATCTTAGCCATTATTTTCATGCCCCCTAAATTATTGAATGTGAAGTATATTATTTATTCCATTTATTTCAATTTTTAAACCATTTAATATAAATTCTGAAACTGTTTTTAACAACCTTGTTAATTTGCCACTTTTACCATACTATGCCTTATAACTTTTCCCTTATACATATATCCTTTCTTCAATTCCTCAACTACGATATTTTCTCCGACATTCTCATCCTCAACATGCAAAAGCGCAAAATGGATATTGGGATCAAATTCATTCCCGACCGCTTCAATCACTTGCACATCCAGATTTTTGAGAATATCCTGCATCTGGCGGTATATGAGATTCAGACCATCTTTCAGCGGACCCTTCTTTTCATTTCTGACATTTTCAACAGCGCTGTCAAGATTATCTGCAAGATCAAGGAATTTAGAGATCACGCTTCCCGTTATCTCACAACTGAGAGAATCTCTCTCCTTGGCCGTTCTTCTCTTATAATTTTCGAACTCTGCGGCCTTTCTTTTAAGCATGTCCAAATATTCGCCCGACTGCGCCTCTGCCAGGTCGAGTTTCTTCTCGAGTTCTGCTATCATGTTTCCGGATTCCTCTTCCCGCGAGACAATATTTATATCTTCCGAAGAAATGTTGCTTTGAATATCATTTGTGTCTTTTGTCAATTCATTATCTCCCCTTTTCGTCTCATCAGTGATTTTCTTTCTACCCTTCAATCCTTATCACCCTCTTCATCAGCTACTTCCTCGTCGCCCCACCCAAAGGGGTCGTCTTCCTCCCATTCTCCCATTTTTATACCTCCGGGTATTTTATCGGGAATTATTTTGATTCAGTTTCGGAAAAATTTTCAGCGATCCTTTTCCTGATGTAGTTAAGGGATGAAATAACCTTTGAATACTGCATCCTTGTAGGACCGATAACGCCTATCGAACCGAGCACTTCATCGTTTATGCTGTATGTGGCGGTTATCAAACTGTAATCTTTTATTTCGTCCCTTTCATTTTCCGCGCCTATCTTTATTCTGATTTCCTTGTTGCCGTCATACATCTGCAGCATGTCGTGCAGAAAATTCTTTTCATCCAGAATACTAAGAAATTCCTGTGCTTTGATGACATCTTTGAACTCGGGAAAGTTGAATATGTTCGTCGCGCCTTCCAGATACAATTCAGAGGAATCTATCTGGCGGATGCAGTTTTTTACTCCTGTTAGGATCGATGCCAGTATATCTGCAGGAAAATGGACCTCTTTCTCTATATCATCTGTTATCCCTGCGCTGATCTTTTCTGCGGAAAGTCCCTTTAGCTTGCTCCCCAGCACATTGGAAATTACTATCACATTGTCCGCGCTTATCTCAACCGGGAGTTTGACAAGGCAGTTTCTCACGATTCCCGCACCCGCCACCACTATCACAAGTATTTCGCGCGTGCTTATCGGAACAACCTGAACAGCCTTGATGACAACATCTTTCAGTCCCGGAGTTATTGCCATGGTGGTATAACGGGTCACTCTCGCAATAATCGAAGATATATGCTTAACTAGCTGACCGATCTCATTTATTCTGAATTCCATCGATTCTCTTATGCTTCTTGCTTCCTCAGGCGTAAGCTTAAAATTATTCATCAGCTCATCCACATATATCCTGTAGCCCTTGTCGGAAGGAACTCTTCCGGCTGAGGTATGCGGATGGGAAAGATATCCCAATTCCTCAAGGTCAGCCATTTCATTTCTTATCGTGGCGGAGCTGAGCCCCAACCCGTGTTTTTTTGCGACTGTACGCGATCCGATGGGTTCGGCGGTATTGATATAATCATTTATGATTGCTGTTAAGATAGCTTTTTTTCTTTCGTCAAGTGACAATTTTCATCTCACCGCCCGGTTTTATTAGCACTCTCGCT
>JAQVNH010000154.1 GCA_028703215.1 Eubacteriales bacterium | reverse complement strand
GAAAGCATCGCTTACAAATAAGTCTCCCAAATCAGCGAGGGCTTTCGCAAATGCCGGGTCGTTATCGGTTTCTTCCTTGTGAAAACTTACATTCTCAAGCATCAGAACTTCTCCGTCTTTCAGGCCGGCAGCCCTGCTTTTGGCATCCTCTCCTATTACATCCTTTGCAAGTATAACCTCTGTCCCGATAAGCTCGCTCAGTCTTTTTGCTATCGGTTTCATGCTGAACTTTTCTTCAAATCCATTCTTGGGTCTTCCCAGGTGGGAAACCAGTATCGTTCTTGCTCCGGCTTTACGAAGATAATTTATGGTAGGAAGCGCTGCCACTATCCTGTTGTCGTCTGTGATATTGCCCTTTTCATCCTGCGGAACATTAAAATCAACACGGGTAACGACTCTTATGCCTTTTAATTTGACATCCTCAACAGTCTTTTTTTGAATCAACATTGTTTACCACTCCCGTTAAAATATTTCGGTCGCAACACCACACAACCGCTCAATATAAAGCTTAACCCCTCATAAAAATACCTTAACCATTTTATCTTTTATTTGCCTTTATTACAATAGCCGGCGGATATTATAAGCCAAATGCATAATAAAAAACCCGGCCTGGCAGCCGGGTTTTTTTATTCAAAAAACATTCATGGACAGGTATCTCTCCCCTGCGTCGGGAAGCAAAACCACTATCCTTTTCCCTTTGTTTTCCGGCTGTTTTGCAAGTTTTGCGGCTGCGAAAACCGCCGCTCCGGAAGATAGCCCCACCAGTATCCCCTCAGTATGAGCTATCTCAGAGACTGTGAATGAGGCTTCCTTATCTTCCACTCCAATCACTTCGTCATATATGCCTGTGTCCAGGATCTTCGGAATAAATCCCGCGCCAATGCCCTGAATTATGTGCTTTCCGACAGAACCACCTGAAAGAGCCGGAGATGAAGCCGGCTCAACAGCGACAATCTTTATTGAAGGGTCCTTTGACTTCAAAAACTCACCTACGCCTGTTATCGTGCCTCCGGTTCCGACTCCGGCAACAAATATATCCAGTTCGCCGCCAGTGTCGTTCCAGATCTCCGCAGCAGTAGTGTTTATATGGGCTTTAGGATTTTCCGGATTCTCAAATTGTCCCGGCATAAAACTGTCGGGCGTATTCCCCGCAATTTCCCTTGCTTTTTCAATTGCTCCCTGCATGCCCTTTTCGCCCTTAGTAAGCACCAATTCCGCGCCATAAGCCTTCAAAAGATTTCTGCGCTCAATGCTCATGGTCTCCGGCATCGTCAGTATAATGCGATAGCCCCTTGCCGCGGCTATCGATGCAAGACCGATGCCGGTATTTCCGCTGGTCGGCTCAACTATCGACCCGCCCTGTTTTAAAAGTCCCTTTCTTTCAGCATCGTCGATCATTGCCCTGGCTATCCTGTCCTTAACACTTCCGGCGGGATTTAAATACTCAAGCTTTGCGATTATTTCCGCCCCCAGGTCATTTTTGACCATATATCTGTTCAGTTTAAGAAGGGGCGTGTTTCCTATCAAATCCGTAACTGAGCCATATATCTTCATATCCCGCTCCTTTACAAAACAGGAAAGGCTGTTATGCCTTTCCTGTGTATATCTTCCTGTTTCTTGTTTTATTTCTTGTGGTCGATCTTCGACATGTACGCCAGAAGGTCTACCACCTTGCATGAATACCCCCACTCATTGTCATACCATGCCACAAGTTTTACAAAAGTATCATTAAGCGCTATCCCTGCGCAAGCGTCAAAGATGGATGTTCGCGAATCTCCTATAAAGTCCGATGAAACGACCGAATCCTCTGTATACCCGAGAATGCCTTCCATTTCTCCCTCTGAAGCTTTTTTCATGGCAGCTTTTATTTCGTCGTATGTTGTCGGTTTGGCAAGACGGCATGTCAGGTCAACGACCGACACATCAATCGTAGGTACCCTGAGCGACATTCCTGTCAGTTTTCCGTTAAGTTCGGGTATTACCTTTCCTACCGCTTTTGCAGCTCCGGTCGAAGACGGGATTATATTATTCGCAGCTGCGCGTCCGCCCCTCCAGTCTTTTTTCGAAGGACCGTCGACTGTTTTCTGTGTCGCTGTCATCGAATGGACTGTCGTCATAAGTCCCTCAACGATTCCGAAGTTGTCATTTACGACCTTTGCCAAAGGCGCCAGGCAGTTGGTAGTGCATGAGGCATTTGAAACAACATTCATATCTGATGTGTACTTATCGTTGTTAACACCCATTACGAACATCGGCGCGTCCTTTGACGGGGCTGAAATGATAACTTTTTTCGCTCCGCCGTTAAAATGGGCAGATGCCCCTTCGATAGATGTAAAAACGCCTGTGGACTCAACGATGTAGTCCGCTCCGCATTCGCTCCAGGGGATATCCTTCGGGTCCATGACAGAGTATACAGATATTTTCTTCCCGTTGACGACCAGTTTGCCGTCTTCCGTGTAAACTTCGCCTTTAAAATGGCCATGAACAGTATCGTACTGAAGCATATACTTCATGTATTCAAGATCGATAAACGGGTCGTTGATTCCTACCACTTCAACATACGGATTGCTGTAGGATGCTCTGAGAACAAGGCGTCCGATCCTCCCAAATCCGTTGATTCCAACTTTTGCTGCCATAAAAAAATTCCTCCCTTGATATGATTCTTCTTTAACCTTTGCAATGTATACTATATTAATAATTTAATTTTTTCAATAGTCCGGACAAATTTGATCATCTCGAATGCAAGACGAATTTATTTGACATATGGTCGGGGTGATATGATTCTTTGGCCTTGCGCAGCCCTTCCTGTCCGAGGTCCTGCTCCCTGTTTATATAAACTGTTTCGCTCCATTGCCTTGCGCAAAATTCCCTGTTTATAAGCGAATATAAGCCGTTTATTTTAGAATCAGCCTTTTCGATATGGATGACCGCCGTATCCTTGTTTAGCATCTCCCCTATCGTGAATGCCCTGTAGAAATCGTCGACTTTTATAAGCGCGCCTTTACACCCGAGCTCAAAATAATTTTCAAGTACAGCAAGATTTGCATATTTTTCGCAGTATTCGCCCCGAATACAATTGCAGTCTCTTTCGGCGCACCATCTGTCCATGATTTTTGCGCATTCATTAATATTTTCCCGGTTTATTTCCTCATATTCGTAAGAATAATCCTTATTGAACCTGCTGATGTGATTTCGCTTTCCGTGGTAACTTTTTCCCTTCAGACCGATCAGATCTGATGTCAAATACACATAGT
>JAQVNH010000153.1 GCA_028703215.1 Eubacteriales bacterium | reverse complement strand
AAGAAATCAGGAACGGCACCAATGACTATGCTGATGGAATACTAAACAAACTTGAAGATATCCTGAGGGACACACTTAACATTATAGAGCGCAACAGACAGGAATTAAAATAGGCTGTTTGACTTTTTTATAAATCATCAAACCTCAGTGGTCCAATTGAAAATATCTGCTATTTTACCGCTTTGGATTCCGGTTATGGTGTCATATAATTTTTGCGCAACAGGGCCTATCTTCGAGTCGTTTACCGTCATTACCCTGCCGTCAAAGCAAAGCTCGCCTATGGGGGAAATAACTGCAGCAGTTCCTGTCGCAAAAGCTTCTTTAAGATTGCCGGCATTCATTGCGTCGGCTATTTCACTGAACAGTATCTTCCTTTCAATAACTTTCATGCCCCATGATTTTAGAAGTTCGATGGATGTGGCTCGGGTGATCCCGGCAAGTATAGTGCCGTCCGCGGAAGGTGTAAGAACTTCGTCACCGACAATAAAGAAAACATTGCTTGTTCCGACTTCTTCAATGTATTTATGACCTATGCCATCGAGCCAAAGAACCTGGGAATAACCTTTTTTCTTTGCTTCAACCTGAGCCTTAAGACTTGCGGCGTAATTACCCGGGACCTTTGCATAGCCCAAACCGCCTTTTACCGATCGCGCATATTTTGTTTCAACATATATTTTCACCGGGTTCAGCCCTTCCGCATAATATGAACCCACAGGAGACATTATTATTATGAACTTGTAGGTGGCTGACGCTTTAACACCGAGATAAGGGTCGGTCGCAATCACAAACGGCCTGATATAAAGCGATGTGCCTTCGGCGGCGGGGATCCATTCCCTGTCAAAATCAACCAGTTTTCTGATTGCCTCAACTGTGATTTCAGTATCTATCGGCGGTATGCATACGCTGTCGTTTGATATATTGAGACGCTCCGCGTTTTTGTCGGCCCTGAAAAGCAAAACCCGTCCATCTCTCGACTTATAGGCTTTTAAGCCTTCAAAAACAGCCTGCCCGTAGTGGAGAACCATGCTTGAGGGATCAAGTTCCAGTTCGGCATAGGGCACTATTCTAGCATCATGCCAGCCTATTCCGGAGGTATAATCCATAATGAACATGTGATCGGTATGATATCTTCCGAAACCGAGATCGCTCTGGTCCGGCTTGGGAAGGGGACGGGTGGTTTTTACTGTTTTGATTTGGATTGACATTCGGCACCTCCGGACGGATATATTAAATAGTTTTTGGTTAAACAATATGATACATTTTTTAACCTGCGTTCGCAAATATTTTTTTTAAATATTTGCTACGATGCGCAGCATTTGCTATTATTAGCATATGTAAACGGCAGACATGGATCAGGGAAGGAATGACATGGTGCGGAAGAGCATATGGGAAGCGCGGCTGGATAAATTCAAAGAGGCGGCATTCAAAAAGAAACTGAAGGCGGCATTTATCTCCAACACAAAGAACTGCTCCTATCTCTCGGGATTTACCGGAGACGACTCATTCCTGCTCATCAGTGAAGAAAAGAATATTTTTATAACCGACTCCAGATACGCCGAACAGGCCGCCGCTCAGGCTCCTGATTTTCAAGTGCGAGAGTACAAGGGAGCGATGCTGGACGCCTTGTTTGAAGAGCTTGGGAAAAACAAAATCAACGTCATGGGCTTTGAAGATAGCGACACGTTTATTTCAACGTATAAAAACATGAAGAGAAAACTCGGAGTCCGGCTTGAACCTCTCGGAGACGCTCTCTTGAAACAAAGGTCCATAAAGGATGCAACTGAGCTGGGAAATATAAAAAAGGCCGTGCAAGTTGCAGATAGCGCTTTTGAACATATTCTGGGATTTATCAAACCCGGTATCTCAGAAATGGATGTGGCAGCTGAGCTCGAGTACAACATGAAAAAAAACGGCGCCGAAAAATGCGCCTTTGATACTGTAGTCGCATCGGGAGAACGTTCTTCGATGCCTCACGGAGTCGCCTCAAGCAGGATATTGAAAAAAGGGGATGCGGTGACATTGGATTATGGAGCTGTAGTATCGGGGTATTGCTCCGACATAACCAGAACCGTGTTTATCGGGAAACCGGAAGAGGAGATCCTCAAAATCTACGGCATCGTGCTCGAAGCGCAAAGGAGGGCAATCGAAGGAGCCTTTTGTTCAATGCGCGGAAGCGAAATCGACTCTATTGCGCGCGATTACATCAAGGAAAAGGGCTATAACGAATATTTCGGGCACGGACTCGGCCACGGGATCGGACTTGATATACATGAGGAGCCAAGACTGTCTCCAAAGAGCGAAACGATAATCAAAAACGGTATGACAGTGACAGTTGAGCCCGGGGTCTACATACCCGGGAAATATGGCGTCAGGATAGAAGACGATATAGTTATTAACGGGCAGGAACCAATAATATTGACTAAGGCTGCAAAGAATCCTATAATATTGTAGGATTTAGCAGAATTTTAGCAGGCGGGGGAATATAAATGATACAAGCAAGTGAATTCAGAAACGGCGTTACATTTGAAATGGACGAGCAGGTATATCAAATAATCGAATTCCAGCATGTGAAACCCGGAAAGGGCGCTGCTTTTGTTCGTACAAAGATAAGAAATGTCATCACCGGGGGAACTACAGAAAAAACCTTCAACCCGAACGATAAAATGCCAAAAGCGCGCATCGAGCGCAAGGAAATGGAATACCTGTATAATGACGGGGACCTGTATTATTTTATGGATACAGAAACTTACGAGCAGATGCCATTGTCTCAGGAATCGCTTGGAGACTCACTCAAATTTGTCAAAGAAAACATGAAGGTCATCATGCTGTCTTTTAAGGGAAATGTGTTTGGCGTTGAGCCGCCGACCTTTGTTGAACTGACCATTACGGAAACGGAACCCGGATTCAAAGGTGACACGGCAACAGGCTCGACAAAACCCGCAACACTTGAAACTGGAGCAATAATAAAGGTGCCCCTTTTTGTGAACGAAGGTGAAAAGGTTCGCATCGACACAAGAACAGGCGAGTATATGGAGAGAGCATAACCGAAATATCGCGGAGGTGAGCATATGGACCCGGTTGAAAAGGGAGTGCAGAACGATACGGGCTCAATCAAAATAACGGATGAGGTCGTTGCAATCATTGCCGGTATTGCGGCAAATGGGGTGGCGGGCGGGCCGACGATTCGGGCACCGATGACACAGCTCCGCCTGGAACCGGCGCGGCCGAACCCGTTCAAACAGTCTACGACGATCAGTTTCC
>JAQVNH010000152.1 GCA_028703215.1 Eubacteriales bacterium | reverse complement strand
ATTCGGCGGAAGGATATTCGGATAATTATGCCGGAGGATATGATGTCATGGTGGCGAAAATGAGCCCTGACCTGACCGCCATGTTGGCGGTAACCTATTTAGGCGGCAGTTCGGATGACTATCCCAAGGATATGGCAATTACCGATGATGGGGATGTTTTTGTTGTCGGTGAAACCTATTCCTCAGACTTTCCGGTTACTGCAGGAGCATTTGCAGAAAATCTGACCGGGGACTCTGATGCATTCATTGTGCGGTTGAGCCCGGATCTTGCCGAACTGCTCGCAGCAACCTATTACGGAGGCGAAGACAGCGACTCGACGGATACCGGCAATGCGATCGCGGTAAACAACCAGGGCAGGATCTATATTGCCGGGACCACCGGTTCAAAGGAACTGCCCATGACTGAAATCGGCTATAAAATTACGAAAACGTTGGGCAATTACGGAATTGTGCGTGAATCCGAGGCCTATGTCGCAGCTTTTTTGCCGGATTTAACCGATCTGCTGGCAGCCACGTTCCTTGCTCCGGGCGGGAGCAGGCTCGAAGGCGATACTTTGTGCTATGCCATGGAAATAGGCAATGACGACCGGGTCTATTTAAACGGAGTGTCGACTGTAAAATCGAACCCTTTTCCCACAACTGAGGGTGCTTTCGATGAAAATACCTACCAAGGTGCTACCTATACCTATCCCGTTTATTTCATCTCCGGTTTTGATGCCAGCCTGACAGAACTTGAGGTCTCTTCGGCCTTTAATTTAGGTATTTATTCATCTGATACAAGGAGTCATTCCTGGGGCGGATTTACCATGGCGCCCGACAGCAACGCCATCTATATGGCCTATACAGACGTTTCGATCTATCAATCCATCATTAGCGACAGAGCCTTTGTCGTAAAACTTCCTTTGGATCTGAATGCAGACGGAGTCGTTTATCAAGAGGCAGGCCGCTCCTTTCGGATCCAGGATATCCGATATAATGAAGAAGCCGGTCAACCTTACATAACAGCGGTTTCCGAAGGTTACTACAGCAATGATTCCGCAAATTTCGATGCCTATATCTTAAAGGACAACACTCTGATCTTTAACGAAAAAAACATTGACCTGGAAGATACGCTAAGCCCCTATTATCGGAAGGCGCATTATTTTGTGGCAGGGATCCATCCGGATCTGCAGGTTGTCGAAAATAACAGTCTTTGGTTTTTCAGCCCCAGTTGGCTTCCGCCTTACGACCAGATCAACACCTCTTCGGCCATAATTTTGACCGATGTCGGCGTCAGCGTAATTGACAGGCCGCCTCACAGAGTGATGCCTCTGGCTTTCAACAGCAATGGGGATGTCTATATGGGCGTTACGCCCAAATCCGAGGTGCTGCCGGTCGATATTGATTCTTATCAGGACTTCATAGCCGGTCTTTATGAAGGGGGAATACTTTGTCTGTCTTCTGATTTGGCCAAAGCCCTATCTTCCGATTTGGGGATTCAGGTCGAGGAGATCGAGGAAAGGGAAGAAGGCGGTCAGAAAAGGGTGAGGATACCGGTACAGGTGATCAACCAGGGCCCTGACGGGCCGGCCAATGCGGAGGTCGAACTGGTCATTTCTCCCTCCGGCGCCCTCAATAATTTCGAAGCCGATCTGGCTGATGGAGACAGCTTTCAGGTGGATGGCAACACACTGAGGTGTAACCTGAACAACGTGCCGCTTGCCCAGACCCGGGCTTTTGAAATCAACGCGGATGTGGCCGAGGATTTCAGCGGCACCCTGAACGTTTCCGCAAGTGTCCAGACCTTAGGCGCAGATGATCCCGATTCCGAAAACAATACCAGTAAGGAGGAGAAGCCTATTAATGTTGTGCAGTACTGCGACCTGTGGGTGAAAAATACTAATGTATCCTCCGGTAACAATGGCTGGCAGCACAATATCGAAATAGGTAACGACGGCCCATGGGGGGCTGAAAACGTTTGGTTGAGGAATTATTTGTCTCCTTACGTCAGTTTCGCAGAGGCTGAGCCGGAGGGATACAGCTATGATCCGGAACAGCATACGGTGAGCTGGGAACTGGGTTCGTTGGCCCAGGGCATAAGCTATGCCGATGCGTACAAGTTGTATTCCGCGTATAAAACGGGATATGATTCGAACACCGTGATAGAAAACCGGGTCCTTATCGAGTCGGGTACACAGGATAGCAATCCCGAAAACAATGAAACAAAAACAAGCATAGGCGGGAATTACAATGCGTTTGTTGATGTCTATTGCTTTGGTCAGCCGCAGGTTGATTATCTGCATGAATTCACCATGGTCTTTACTATGAATAATACCGGAGAGCAGCCTTTCAAGCCTGAAATAAGTCTTGCTTTGCCTCCCGGCGTTGAGTTGATAAAAGCGGCAAGTTACACATTAACTGATGGTCCGGGCGGTACGGCTGATAATGCCGGCAGCGGGGAAAATATTATCTGGAACATAAATAATAACTATGTCGGAAAAGGCGAGACATTATCGATTATGGCTGAATTCAAAGTAATCGGCTGGAACTCGGAAATCAACTATAACATACAATTTAATGCCGGTTTCAAAGGTTATAGCGCCTCCGGCAATGTCGAAATTTCTAAAAGCAGCAACGCTGCCGTTGAAATAATAAGACCGGATATTCAATACGGGGGCGAGGCTACAGTAGAACCCAATCCGGCTGATTTTGACAATACCGTCAGAGAATTTGCTTTTAGCCTGATCACCTCCAACGGAGACGCCAAGACCAGAGGAAGGGTAAAAGTGGAACTCGATTATAACGGTGCCGATGAGAAGATCATCATCAAGGATATTAAAAGAAGCATAGATGAAGCACCTGCCGTCGAACTCGGTGAGAATCAGTGGGAATGGGAGATGAGTCCCGGATTATATCTAGGAGGCGACGGAGTAGAAATCACGTTTACGGCCGGTCCATATGCGCCGGGCGAAGAAGTGAAAGACACCGGGATCACGCTTACCTACAGCTATGTTGAAGGCGAGTACGATTACAGCGAACATGAACTGGACAGTACCAATCATACTATCACGATACCGGTAAGCATCAAAGAGGTCATGGTTCCCGCCATCAATCTGAAGACTACAGCTGATTTCACTCTACTGACGACGAGTATCATGCAGGTTTATACCACCACCTTCAATCTCAGCAATACTGAGACGTTGGCAGAAGAATGGCCAGATTCCTATGTCTGGATAGCAGATCATTATTCGTTTCTTCCCGATATCGCTTCCGGAAGTTGGGA
>JAQVNH010000151.1 GCA_028703215.1 Eubacteriales bacterium | reverse complement strand
TGCTGTAAAACGAGAGTTCCTTTTGATCGTGGTCTCGAAGCTTTATGTTTTCTTCTTTGAGTCCGAGGTCCAAAAGCCATTTGTGGCAAAAATCCTTCCAGTATTTAAACCATTCAAGATCCGTCCCGGGCTCGCAGAAAAATTCAAGCTCCATCTGTTCAAACTCTCTGGTCCTGAATGTGAAGTTCCCGGGCGTGATTTCGTTTCTGAAAGATTTTCCTATTTGTCCGATCCCAAAAGGAATCTTTTTCCTTGTTGTTCTCTGCACATTCTTAAAGTTAACAAAAATGCCCTGCGCGGTTTCCGGTCTCAGGTACAGTTCTGCGGCCGAATCTTCCGTTACTCCCTGGAAGGTCTTGAACATAAGATTAAACTGCCGAATCTCTGTAAAATTGCTTTCACCGCAATCCGGGCATGGAATTTTATTATCCTTGATATATTGATTCAGTGAGGATATGTCCATACCTCCGGTCGATGCTTCCATGCCGCGGGCATTATTCCATTCTTCAATGATATTGTCCGCCCTGTGTCTGGTTTTGCAGCTCCTGCAATCTATCAAAGGATCGCTGAATGAGCCGACATGTCCGGACGCAACCCAAACACGCGGATTCATGAGTATCGCACAGTCTACTCCCGTATTATACGGACTCTCCTGAATAAATTTCTTCCACCAGGCTTTTTTGACGTTATTTTTAAGTTCAACTCCCAAGGGACCGTAATCCCATGCATTTGCAAGTCCTCCATATATTTCGGAACCCGGAAATATGAAACCTCTTTTCTTGCAAAGGGATACGATCTTGTCCATTTCTGTGTCCAATTAAAATCCTCCCCGGATGAAATTCTCTATTTAATTCCGTCTTTTGTTCTCACATAAGAGACTTTGCCCGCGGCAATTTCCAGCAATGCCACGGTAACAGGCTTGTCCGTTTCATCGCCAAGCGTGCTTTTTGCACCGGCGGTTAACTGACGCGCCCTTTTTGCAGCCTCTATCACAAGTGTATACCGGCTGTCTGCCTTATCTGCGAGTGATGTCAATAATGGTCCTATCATAATGATCCTCCTGTACCCATCTTATCCGGTAACTTTTTCATTCTTTTGATACTGAACTTCTCTGCTTTGATTATACTGCTGATATCATCGACTGCCTTGTCAAGATTGTCATTTACAACAAGATATTCGTAATGATCTATGTAATTGTATTCTTCCTTTGAACGTTTGAGTCTTTCCTCTATCGTTTCTGCACTCTCAGTGCCTCTTTTCAATATTCTTTTCCTGAGCTCTTCCATTGAAGGAGGAACGACAAATATCATAACGCTTTGCGGAAAAATACTCTTGAAATTTCTCGCGCCCTCGACCTCTATATCCAGGATGATGTCATATCCCTTTTTAACCGTGTCGAATATAAACTGCTTGGGCGTTCCGTAGTGATTGCCGCAATATTCGACCCATTCGATAAGCTCGTTGTTATCCCTCATTCTTATGAATTCACGTTCAGACACAAAGAAATAGCTTTCACCGTCTGTCTCGCCCTTTCTGGGTATTCTCGTTGTAACGGAAACCGAAAGCTTTATATTATCGTTCTTTTTTGATATTTCTTTTACAAGCGTTCCCTTCCCTGTCCCCGAAGGACCGGAAAGCACAATGAGCAACCCTTCATGCCCGGCGAGAAGATCACTTTGATTCATCGATGTTTACCTCGTCCCCGGAAGATAATTCGGATTCCTTTGAATTGAGTCTGTTTGCAACTGTCTCAGGCTGTACCGCCGAAAGTATGATATGGTCGCTGTCGGCGATCAGTACCGCTCTTGTCCTTCTTCCGTAGGTTGCGTCAATAAGCATCCCCTTATCTCTCGCTTCCTGGATTATCCTTCTTATCGGTGCCGACTCAGGACTCACAATTGCCACAAGTCTTCCGGCTGATACTATGTTTCCGAATCCGATATTTATAAGTCTCATGAATACAGCCTCCTATTCAATGTTTTGTATTTGTTCCCTGATTTGATCGATAACCGTTTTCACTTCAAGCACATTTTTTGTTATTTCCAGGTCATTGGCTTTTGATCCTATGGTATTGATTTCCCTGTTTAGCTCCTGGACCAAAAAATCAAGCTTTTTACCGACAGGGCTGTCCATGCAAAGACAGCTGCGAGTCTGGCTGATATGACTTCGAAGCCTAACGATTTCCTCGTTTATGTCGCATCTGTCCGCAAAGAACGCGACCTCTGTCGCAAGGCGGGTTTCGTCTACTGCCTGCTGATTCATCAATTCCTTGATCCTGGATTCCAGTTTCTCCTTGTACTCGGTTATGACAAACGGCGCCCTTTTCGAAATTTTTTCTGTAAATCCAGCCATCATGTCAAGTTTCTCCAACACATCGGCAACAAGCCTTTCTCCCTCAATTTTTCTCATATCGGTAAGGTTGTCTAATGCTGAATTCAATGCTGTTTCGAGCATTTTCCATAATCTGCGCTCATCCTCAGGCTCTTTTTCCACCCGCAATACATCCGGGAACCCCGAAATGAGTGAGACTGAAATATCATTTTTGATTTTGTATTCGGAAGAAAGATGACTGCAGGCATTGATATATGCTTCCGCAAGCTGGTCGTCCAGAATAACCTGCTTTGCGTCCTTGCCGTAATTTTCATAAGTAATGAAAACATCGGCTTTCCCGCGCGAAATGCGTAATTTCACTGCTTCTACGACCTTGTCTTCGAAAAGCATAAGCTGTCTCGGAAGTTTTACATAAACGTCGCTGTATTTATGATTGACAGTTTTCAATTCCACCAAAAACCTTGTTCCATCTTCCAGGATCTCGCCTCTGCCGTAACCAGTCATGCTTCTCAGCAAATATATCACTCCGTTTAGTCAGGATCATCAGTCAGGTCCTCTTCGGGACCCCCTGAGCCGAATAGTTTTCTCGCTACAGTATTATAACACATTTCATGCTCATTAACAGGTGAATTCTTACATTTCGAAGATTATATGCGAATATCTCGTTTTCTCTTTATTTTTCACCCTATATCTCCAAGTTCATACATCACCGCAGACAGAACAGCCAATCCTGCTGTCTCTGTCCTCAAGATCCGCGGCCCCATTTTAAAAGGAACTATCCCGAGTTTTTCCGCAGCTTTTACCTCATCCGTTTCAAATCCGCCTTCAGGTCCGATAAATACAGATATATTTTTTGCTTCCGAATCTTTCAGCAAATCTTTCAGTTTTCCTTTTTTCTCATTCTCATAAGCCAATATCGCAAGGTCTGATATGTCCATTGCTTTTTCGA
>JAQVNH010000009.1 GCA_028703215.1 Eubacteriales bacterium | reverse complement strand
GGATATCGAAACCAGGATAAGGAATACATTCAGATCCTGCGGTTTTTCGGAGATAGAGACGCCAACACTCGAGTATTATGATGCTTTTTCACCAGAATCAGGCCTTGTCTCGCAGGAAACAATGTTTAAATTTTTCGACCAGCAAGGCAGGATACTCGTCATGAGACCCGACGCCACAATACCTGCGGCAAGGGTCGCCGCGACAAAATTGTCGGATTGCGCTCTTCCTTTGAGGATCTCATATATATGCAATACTTTCAGATACAACGAGTTGGGCGGCGGCAAACTGAAGGAATTCACCGCGGCCGGCGTGGAAATAATGGGAGAGGATAATGCCGATGCGGATGCCGAAGTAATAGCGGCTGCAATCAATTTGATTACCGGCCTCGGGATAGAGAGTTTTCAGATCGACATCGGCCAGATGCAGTTTTTCAAAGGGATAATGGAAGAGAGCGCTCTTTCCGAAAGCAATGCAGAAAAGATCAGGGTTATGATAGACAGAAAGGATTTTATCGGACTTGAAGATATGGTCAAAGAGCGCGGTCTGGATAAAAATCTTCAGAAGCTTATACTGGGGCTTTCGGGATTTTACGGCGGAATCGATATGATCGAAAAACTCAGCGGTCTTACAAGGAATGCGCGCGCGCGTAAGGCGCTTGAGAATCTTGAACAGGTGTATGCGATTTTAAAAGACTACGGCATGGAGAAATATGTCTCGATCGATCTTGGGATGCTGCAAAACCCCAATTTCTACACAGGCGTTATATTTAAAGGATATACTCATGATATCGGATTTCCGGTACTTAGGGGCGGGAGATATGACGGTCTTGTCGGAAAATTCGGCCGAAAGCTTTCCGCAACTGGCTTTTCTCTTGGAGTTAACATGCTCATGACAGCATTGGAGAGACAGGGACTGATCGGTAAAAAACCCGTAACAGACACGATAATAAGCTTTTCAGAGGATGCGAGGGCAAAGGCATATAAAATCTGCGCGGAACTTCGCAGCCAGGGACTCGCCGTTGAGGTGGATATAATGCGCAAGGGACGTGCCGCAGTTGAAGCTTACGCGAAAAAGAAAAATATCGGCGGGTATATTTATGTAAATAATGACGATACAGTAGAGGTGTGTGATCTGGAAACAGGCGAAAAGAATATGCTGGATGCCGAGAAATATTTGAAATCCCTGTGAATCGGAAAGGTGTGAAGATATGAGGTACCTGAACATAGCGCTGGCGAAAGGAAGGCTTGCGGAGAACTCGATCAGTTTTTTTGAAGCCGCAGGGTATAAGTGCGGCGAAATTACAAACGCGTCCAGAAAACTCATAATCGAGGACAACGAGAACATGGCCAGATTTTTTCTGGTCAAACCCGCTGATGTTCCGACTTATGTGGACTATGGCGCTGCCGATCTCGGAATAGCCGGAAAAGACTCAGTTATGGAGGCGGGAAGACGCTTGTATGAAGTTTTGGATCTGAAATTCGCCCGCTGTAAAATGGTTGTGGCGGGGCCAAAAGAATTGGCCGGCAAATTGGACAGTTTGAACAACAAACGAGTCGCGACAAAATATCCGGCCATCGCAAGGGACTACTTCGAAAACAAAAGGCGCGAATCCATTGAAATAATAGATCTTAGCGGCTCTGTGGAGCTTGCTCCGCTTGTTGGGCTGGCTGAGGTTATAGTCGACCTTGTCGAAACGGGAAACACTCTCAGAGAAAACGGCCTTGTGATACTTGATGAAATTGCGCCAATCAGCGCAAGGCTTATCGTTAACAGGGTCAGCATGAAAATGGAAAGCGAGCGCATCAACAAAATAATCGAAGCGTTCCGAAAAAAGCTCGAAGGGAAGGCCTATCGACCATGATCAAAATTATAGATATGAGAACAGCGCGGGACGAGACATTTTTAGCTGCGTTCAAAGCAAGGGGACGCAGGGACATGGAATCAGTCATGGAAAATGTCCGGGAGATCATCAGAACCGTCAGAGAGAACGGGGATAAGGCAGTGAATGAATTTACCCTCAAATTCGATGGAGTTGAGTTGGCAAATCAGGGGAATTCAGTTTCTGAAACCGAGATCAGAAAAGCGTATGATGAAATAACACCGGAGCTTATGGATGCTGTCAGGAAAGCATCGGAGAACATCCGGAGATTTCATGAGGAACAAAAGCAGCTATCATGGACGCTGAAGGGAGA
The DNA here is from genome assembly GCA_028703215.1 of Eubacteriales bacterium. Classification (GTDB taxonomy): domain Bacteria; phylum Bacillota; class Clostridia; order Acetivibrionales; family STF1-152; genus STF1-152. Next base: position 11,075 of record JAQVNH010000009.1, on the reverse strand, counting down.
ATGCGGCTCTGAAACCGGCCAGATAGCCGCTCCGCTTGAAAATGCGGGAGTGTACGTCCCGGGAGGCACCGCGCCCCTTATATCATCAGTACTTATGAATGTTATTCCGGCATCTGTTGCCGGGGTGAAAAATATATATATGGCTACGCCTCCGGGGAAAAACGGAAAAATTGATCCGGCAATGCTTGTTGCCGCGAATGAGTCGGGGGTAAAGAAGATATATAAAGTCGGCGGAGCACAGGCGATAGCAGCCCTTGCTTACGGAACGGAAACTATCCCGGCTGTCGATAAAATCACAGGACCCGGAAACGTATATGTAGCCTGCGCAAAAAGACTGGTATACGGAGATGTTGACATTGACATGATAGCCGGTCCCAGCGAGGTGCTCATAATCGCCGATGACTCGGCCGATCCCGCTTACATAGCGGCGGACATGCTCTCACAGGCGGAACACGACACAATGGCTGCGGCTGTGCTGATAACCGATTCTCCGGAAATTGCCGAGGCGGTCGGAGCGGAGATCGATATTCAATATGCAGGGCTCGGAAGAAAAGACATTATAAAGAAATCGATCGAAGAAAATTCCGCCGTGATATTGACGGAAAACATCGATAAGGCTGCGGAGCTGTCGAATCTGATTGCACCGGAGCACCTTGAGCTTTGCGTAGCAGATCCTCGCGAACTCCTGAAAAAAATCCGCAATGCCGGGTCTGTATTTCTCGGGGAATACTCGCCTGAACCTGTCGGAGATTATTTTGCAGGTCCGAACCACGTGCTGCCTACAGGCGGGACGGCAAGATTTTATTCTCCTCTCGGGGTATATGACTTTGTCAAAAGGACCAACATTATTGCATACACAAAAGCCGCTTTTGAAAAATCATCGGAAGCCATCGTCCTGCTTGCCGAGGCCGAAGGGCTGACCGCGCACGCGAATGCCGTTCGCATAAGAAAAAAAGGTTTGGAAACGAGGAAGAAATGAGCAAATACTGGAGCAATTCAATTAAAAGCGTCGAAACCTACGTGCCAGGCGAACAGCCTAAGGGCGGCAATTTCATAAAGTTGAACACAAACGAGAATCCATATCCTCCATCACCCGCTGTGGCAGAAGCAATCAGGTGCGCCGCGGACGAAAGGCTCAGGCGGTATCCGGATCCTTCGTGTGACTCCTTCAGGGAAGCCCTGGCCGGATATTACAAGCTTGACAAAAACCAAATATTTGCGGGAAACGGCTCAGACGAGATCTTAGCGTTTGCCTGGAAAGCTTTTTTTGAACCGGGCAAGCCAATAATGTTCGCGGATGTGACATATTCCTTTTATCCGGTCTACTGTAAAATAAACTCCATCGATTTTGAAACAGTCCCTTTAAATGACGACTTTACAATGCCTGTCGAACCTTTTTTCGGCAGCAGGGGCGGAGTCGTGATTGCCAATCCGAATGCTCCGACCGGAAGCTGCATGGAATTGGAAGACATCGAAAGGATAATAAAAAACAATCCGGAGAATGTTGTGCTTATTGACGAAGCATACATAGATTTCGGAGGTAAAAGCGCTTTGGAGCTGATCGAAAGGCATGAAAATCTGCTGGTAGTGCAAACCCTTTCAAAAGCGCGATCCCTGGCAGGATTAAGAGTCGGATTTGCCATGGGAGACAAGGATCTTATAACCGGTCTGGAAAAGGCAAGGGATTCATTCAACTCATATACGCTTGACACGCTCGCGCTCATCGGCGCGGCAGCGGCATTTGAAGATGAAGAATATTTTCTCGGAACCAGGAACAGCATCATCCGGACCAGGGGTGAATTTACAGATGAACTCCGGAAGCTTGGCTTTGATGTGGTCGAATCAAAGGCGAATTTTGTTTTTGCAAGCAAAAAAGACATACCTGCATTGAAAATATTCAAGAAGCTCAGAGAAAACGGGATACTGGTAAGACATTTTGACAAGCCTCGCATTTCGAATTATCTGAGGATCACTATCGGAACTCCCGAACAGATGAAGGAAACCTTGCAAGTGCTGAAAAAACTGACACAAAATCATATCGATGAATGAAGGGCAAAATATTGCGGCAAAATAAATTGCGACAAAATAACATGTATAATATAATTATCGAAAATACCGGAGGCGTGAAATGAGCAGGAAGGCGGGAGTGGAAAGGAAAACAAGGGAGACTCAGATAGTTGCCGAAATAGAGCTCGACGGCAGCGGGAAATCCCAAATCACTACAGGCATAGGATTTTTAGATCATATGCTTGAACTGTTTGCTAAACACGGATTGTTTGATTTGAAAATAAATACGGCGGGGGACCTTGCCGTCGACCAGCACCACACTGTGGAGGATACCGGAATAGTACTGGGACAGGCGATCGCAAAAGCGCTTGGAAACAAAGAGTCGATTAAGAGATACGGTATGTCATACGTACCTATGGATGAAACGCTCGCAAGAACTGTTCTTGATCTCGGCGGCAGACCTTATCTGGTCTACGAGATTCCCGTGACGGGAGAAAAAGCGGGGGAAATGGATACAGAGCTGGCGGAGGATTTCTTCCGCGCCGTTGCGTTTAACGCCGGAATGAATCTTCACATTAAAGTCCTCTACGGAAATGGCAGCCACCATATACTTGAAGCGGTATTCAAATCATTTGCGAGAGCGCTTTGCGAAGCTGTAACTATAGACAAGAGAATAGAGGGAGTGCTTTCCACAAAAGGCACACTCTAGAGAGAGGTGGATTTCAATGGCAAAACTTATAAATGATACAGATTTTATTCCTTTCCCTATTTTTATAAAGGGAAAAGTCAGAAATGTGTACGACCTTGGAAATATGCTGCTGGTAGTTTCCTCGGATCGCATTTCCGCCTTTGACGTGGTATTCTCGGAGCTTATACCGAATAAAGGAAGTGTGCTCAACGGCATTTCAGCATTCTGGTTTGATTTTACTGAGGATATTGCCGGGAATCACATGATAACCGCTGACTTCACAAAATTTCCCGCGGAGCTTGCGAACTATGAAGATGAGCTTGAAGGCCGCTCGATGCTCGTAAAAAAACTGCAAATGGTTGAAGCGGAGTGTGTTATAAGAGGTTACCTTGAGGGTTCGGGTCTCAAGGATTATAAAAAGACCGGAGAGGTAAGCGGGATAAAGCTTCCGAAGGGATTGAAACAGGCAGACAAGCTGTCGGAACCGATTTTTACCCCTTCAACAAAAGCGAAATCCGGACATGATGAAGCAGTAAGCTTTTGCGAGCTGAAAAACAAAATTGGAGCCGAGCTGGCGAATAAGCTCAGAGATACAAGCATCTCACTCTACAATAAGGCTTCCGTACACGCTGAAAGCAAGGGACTCATCCTGGCTGACACCAAGCTTGAATTCGGAATCGAAAACGGAGAGCTTGTTGTTGCGGATGAGATGTTTACCCCGGATTCGTCAAGATTCTGGCAAAAGAATGAATACGAACCCGGAAGAGCGCAGAAGAGTTTTGACAAGCAATATTTGAGGGAATATCTCGAAACGCTTGACTGGGACAAAACACCGCCGGCGCCTGCATTACCCGATGAAATCATCAAGAAGACCGGTGAGAAATATATTGAAGCTTTTGAGCGGATAACAGGCAGGAAATTCGGACATGCAAAGCCGGACAGGAGCTGATACCGCTTGATAGCAGTTGCAGATTATGGAGTCGGCAACTTAAACAGTGTCGACAAAGCGCTGAGATTTATCGGATGTGACGCAAAGATAACTTCCGACCCGAAAACGATCGAAAGATCCGCGGGAGTGGTTTTGCCGGGAGTGGGAGCATTCACTGATGCCATGGAAAGCCTTAAAAGGACAGGACTCGGGGATGTGATCAAAAGTGTGGCGGAGTCGGGGAAACCGCTTTTGGGAATATGTCTCGGCCTGCAGCTAATGTTCGAATGCAGTGAGGAGAGCACAAGGACTGCCGAGGGACTTGGGTTATTCAAAGGAACGGTAAAGAGATTTCCGTCGAATATGGGACTGAAAGTTCCTCATATGGGGTGGAGCTCCATCACATTCAATAAAAGAAGCTATCTTTTCTCTGGTTTTACCGGCAGCGAATATCTTTACTTTGTCCACTCCTATTACGCAACTGCACGGGATCGGGACATTTCCGCTGCCAGATGCAGCTACGGGGTCGAGTTTGATGCGGCGATCGAAAGCGGAAATATATCTGCGACTCAGTTTCACCCGGAAAAAAGCGGAAGCTCAGGGCTGCGTGTTCTTCAAAACTGGGCTGAGAAATTCAAACTTCAGGAGCCGACAAAATGATAATTTACCCGGCAATCGACATTAAGGAAGGAAAGTGCGTGCGGCTGCAAATGGGCAGATACGATAAGGCAACGATATATTCCGACGACCCGGCGGAAACAGCCATGAGATGGAAAAGGGCCGGAGCGCAGATCCTGCACATAGTAGATCTTGATGGGGCAAGAAGCGGGATGCCGGCAAATCATGGTCTGATATCGGACATTGCGGCTTCCTGCGGAATAAAGGTTCAAGCCGGAGGAGGAATAAGAACAAAGGGAAGCATACGCACCCTGCTTGAAGCCGGGGTTTCCCGAGTGGTTCTGGGAACTGCTGCGTTAAACGATCCCGGCCTTATAATGCAGGCTGTTTTAGAGTTCGGAGAGCAGATCGCCGTCGGGATAGACGCAAGAGATGGAAAGGCTGCGGCGGACGGTTGGGAAACAACCAGCAGCGTTGACGCTCTTGAGCTTGCTGAAAAGGTCGAAAATTTTGGAGTGAGAACCATTATTTATACTGATATTTCCAAGGACGGGATGTTGAAAGGACCTAATATTGAGGCGATGGAAAAGATGAAGAAATCTACGGGGATGAATGTGATAGCTTCGGGCGGAGTGAGCCGCTTGCAGGATATTATAGATTTGAAAAACGGCGGCGCGGATGGAGTAATCATAGGCAAAGCTCTTTATACAGGAGATATAGACCTTGAGGAAGCGATCAGAGTCTGCAAAGGAAGATAAGACAAGTAAAGACCAATAAGACGGGCAAAAGCCGTGAAAAATAAGGGAAAATAATAATCAATGCAGAGGTGCGAGAATGCTTACTAAAAGAATAATACCTTGTATGGATGTAAATGCGGGCAGAGTCGTTAAGGGGATCAAATTTTTAAACCTGCGAGATGCCGGCGACCCGGTTGAGATTGCAGCCATGTATGACAAATCCGGAGCGGATGAGCTTGTATTTTTGGATATAACGGCATCAAAAGAAGCGAGAAAAACAATGATAGATGTTGTAAGCAGGGTCGCAGAGCAGGTTTTCATTCCTTTCACGGTAGGCGGAGGAATCAGGACCGTAAATAATATCAGGGATATACTCAAAGCCGGAGCTGATAAAATTTCCATAAACTCCGCGGCTTTAAGAAGGCCTGAGCTTATAGCGGAAGCGGCCGATAAATTCGGAAGCCAATGCGTTGTGGTAGCGATAGACGCGAAAAAAAGAGCTGACGAAAAAGGCTGGGATGCATATTTGAATGGCGGAAGGATCAATACGGGCAGGGATGTTGTGCAGTGGGCGATCGAGGCATCGGAAAAAGGCGCGGGAGAAATTCTTCTGACAAGCATGGACTGCGACGGGACAAAAAAAGGTTATGACATCGAACTGACACGCGCGGTAACAAGCGCTGTAAATATACCTGTCATTGCATCGGGAGGAGCGGGCACCCTCGAACACTTTTACGATGTGCTGACGTCAGGCGGCGCAGACGCAGTGCTTGCAGCTTCGCTTTTTCATTACAGAGAAATAGAGATACGCGATCTAAAAACATATTTAAAAAGCAGGAATATCGACGTAAGACTCTAGAAATAATGCATAGACCGGATGTCAGAAGCTAATATGTTTCGGAAGGCGGCAGTAAAATGACAATCAATGAAATTTCGGAAAAAGCAAAGTTTGATGACAAAGGACTGATTCCGGCGGTCATCCAGGACTATAAAACCGGTGAAGTTCTCATGCTCGCCTATATGAACAAGGAATCCCTTGAATTGACTATAGGCAGCGGGTATACGCATTTCTGGAGCAGGAGCAGAAATAAGCTCTGGAAAAAGGGCGAGAGCTCCGGACATGTCCAAAAAGTTATGACGATAGCGCTCGACTGCGACTTTGATACGGTTCTTGTCGGCGTTCGGCAGAACACGGCGGCCTGTCACACAGGCAACTATTCGTGCTTTTTCAACAAAGCCGATACAGCTTGCAGCGCAAACAGGGATCCGCTCCCGGAAATCAATGGGGAAGAAACAGGTGACGCCGGAATAATACAGGAAGTTTATGAAATAATTCTTGACAGGATGGAACATCCCAAGGAAGGATCTTACACAAACTATCTGTTTGAAAAGGGCCTCGACAAAATACTGAAAAAAGTCGGAGAGGAAGCCTCCGAAGTAATAATTGCGTCAAAAAACAAGGTCGCGGGGGAAATCATATACGAAATATCCGATCTTGTGTATCATCTTCTTGTGCTAATGGCAGATAGAGGCATAAAACCTCAGGAAATTTTAAAGGAGCTCAAAATAAGGCAAAAGTCTTAATAAACCAAAGAAAAGACTCGGCGGCGAAAAACTGCCGAGCACGGCTTTGCAGGGGCATTAAATCATATTAAAATGAAATGCTGAGATAAACAGAGATAAAAGTCGGTAATAAGACATATTCAAATATAAATTAATATAAAGAACGAATACGGCGGTTTTTGGGTATAATATAAATTTGCATAAAAACCCGCCGGACTATAATATAATCTTACCGTTAGCACTCATCTGCTTTGAGTGCTAATAATTTGAAAAACAACAGATCGGGAGGTATGTTTCAATGAATATCAAACCTTTGGCAGACAGGGTACTTATCAAGGCGCTCGAAGTTGAGGAAACCACAAAAAGCGGCATCGTTCTTCCGGGAACGGCTAAAGAAAAACCCCAGGTCGCGGAAATCATTGCTGTAGGTCCGGGAGGACTTGTAGACGGCAAAGAAGTGAAAATGGAAGTAAAGGTCGGAGACCGCGTTCTAATAAGCAAATACGCAGGAACCGAAGTCAAGGTGGACGAGGAAGAATACACTATAGTAAGACAAAGTGACATTCTTGCCGTTGTAAAATAGGATTCATCAATAATTAGGGAGGTAGAAACATGGCAAAGGAAATCAAATTTAGCGAAGAAGCCAGAAAAGCCCTTGAAATAGGCGTCAATAAGCTGGCCGATACTGTAAAGATAACACTCGGACCAAAAGGAAGAAATGTAGTTCTTGACAAAAAGTATGGTTCGCCGATAATCACAAACGACGGCGTAACGATCGCAAAGGAAATCGAGCTTGAGGATCCTTACGAGAATATGGGAGCCCAGCTGGTAAAAGAAGTGGCGACAAAGACAAATGATGTAGCCGGAGACGGCACTACAACAGCAACCCTGCTGGCACAGGCAATCATAAGAGAAGGTCTTAAGAATGTCGCTGCCGGAGCAAACCCTATGATACTGCAAAAAGGAATTGAAAAAGCTGTTACCGCGGCAGTTGAGGAGATCCACTCGATCAGCCGTAAAGTCAAAGGAAAAGAAGATATAACCAGAGTTGCTTCGATATCGGCAAATGACGAGGTGATAGGTTCTCTGATCGCCGATGCAATGGAAAAGGTATCCAACGACGGAGTGATAACTGTTGAGGAATCCAAGACGATGGGCACTACCCTTGAAGTGGTCGAAGGCATGCAATTTGACAGAGGGTACATTTCAGCGTACATGGTAACAGATACGGAAAAAATGGAAGCAGTGCTTGAAGACCCGTATATCTTGATCACTGACAAGAAAATAGCAAGCGTGCAGGATATACTTCCGATATTGGAGCAAATCGCGCAGCAGAGCAAAAAACTTGTAATAATCGCTGAGGATGTCGAAGGTGAAGCTCTTGCAACATTGGTCGTCAACAAACTCAGGGGAATTTTCACATGTGTTGCGGTCAAAGCTCCGGGCTTTGGAGACAGAAGAAAGGCAATGCTTGCTGATATTGCGGCGCTGACCGGAGGCCAGGTAATTTCAGAAGAACTCGGCCTCGAACTCAAAGAAACCAAGATCGATCAGCTCGGAAAGGCGAGACAGGTTAAGATCCAAAAAGAAAACACGATTATTGTCGATGGTGCCGGAGATCCGACTGAAATCAAAAACAGGATTGCTTCCATAAAGGTACAGATTGAAGATACCACATCCGATTTTGACAAAGAGAAGCTTCAGGAAAGACTTGCGAAATTATCCGGCGGAGTTGCGGTAATAAGTGTGGGAGCCGCGACTGAGACCGAAATGAAGCAGAAGAAATACAAAATCGAAGACGCGCTTTCAGCTACACGCGCAGCAGTTGAGGAAGGCATTGTATCAGGCGGAGGCGTTGCATTGATCAATGTTCTGAAAAATGTTGAGAAGATAATCTCGGGCTTGTCAGGCGATGAAAAGACAGGCGCTCAGATAATTCTCAAGGCCCTTGAAGAACCGGTCAGGCAGATTGCAGCTAATGCAGGCCTGGAGGGCTCTGTCATAGTGGAAAAAATCAAATCAAGCGAGACAGGCACGGGATATGACGTGTTGACAAACAAATATGTCAACATGGTCAATGCCGGGATCGTTGACCCCGCAAAGGTCACAAGATCCGCGCTGCAGAACGCCGCATCAGTGGCAGCGATGGTGCTGACAACGGAAAGCATCGTTGCGGACATGCCATCAGACGATAAGAATCAGGGAATGCCCGGCGGAATGCCTCAGGGCGGAATGTACTAATACTTAAAACGGAAAGTGCTTATATTTCCGGAAAATATATTTTAACAGGCATGGCAGGAAGTCAAAGCGACTTTCTGCCATGTTTGTTTTTTATGGTTCCGGGACTTGCAAACGACTGCCTTTTCGTTGTATTCCAAGTCTCGATATGGTAAAATCAAATGAACGAAAATACTGAAATAATATTGATTCAAGGGGATTTTCGGCATGGATGTTTTTGTTGAAAAGATGGTAAAAAGAAAAAAAACCGCAACCGACTATCTGTTGATGATTTTGATTGCGGCAGCGCCTTTTGTGATTTCAATCGGGCTTTTGCTTGTATATATTCCGAAATTCACCGAAATTGCTGTTGAGCTTCTGCCGTTCATTTTTGCGGGATTATGCTATCTTGCATATATAATTATAAGGTCAAGAAACATAGAATACGAGTATCTTGTCACAAACGGCGAACTGGACATAGATATCATTATCTCGAAAAGATCCAGAAAAAGGATATTCAGCGGAAGCTCGAGGGATTTTGATTTGATTGCGCCGTATGCCAACGAAAATCACTCGTCAGCCCTGGGAAATGTCAAATCGAGGATAAATGCGGTGTCAAATATCAAAGACAGAGGCATCTATTTTGTGATCGCTTATGATAAAGGGTCAAAGGTCGGGGTATTGTTCCAGCCTGACCAAAGAATGCTGGAGATGTTCAGAAAATATATTCCCGGGAAAGTGTTCACTGAATAAGCCCGGTTTGGCATGATATTCATTCGAGTTTTGGAGGCGGCACTTGAAGAGATTTTTGATTATCGTGACATTAATAGCATTTGTTGCCGGAACGATAGCATTGCTTGCATATGCCGGATATGACTATGCATACAACAGATTTTTCAAACCAAACGAGACTGTCGTGAGCGCTTTCAGCGGCACGGGCATGCATCTTGTCATTGAAGGCAATGTGATCGAAGAAGGCGCGCCTGCTGTTATGATGGATGAAGAAATACTCATTCCGTTCAATATCGTGAAGGAATATTTTGATCCATATATCAACTGGGATGAGGCCACATCCACAGTTACTATCACCACAAAGGACAGGCTTATCAGAATGCAGACAGAGAATCTGAATGCGCTGATAAACAACGAGCCGATCCAACTTAATATTCCGGTGAGGATCAATAACGGGATAATTTATATACCGATCGATTTTCTGAAGGATTTTTATGAGATAGATATCACTTATATTTCCGAAACTGATGTAACAATAATAGATTACCGCAACAGCATAAGGCAGACAGCTCAGCCATTGACAACAGATGCCGTCATAAGAACCGGTCCGGCAATAAGCTATCCGATCATCAGGAAATTAAGCGTTGCCGTGGGTTATTCTGAAATAAACATCATGAGGGTTTTTGAGGAATACAAAGACTGGTATAAAGTCAGGACGATTTTTGGCGAGATTGGATTTATAAACAAAGAAGATGTGGTTGTCGGAAGGATGTACATGGAGAATATTCCCGTGGAAGAGAAAAATACAGCGCTTTGGCTTCCTGAAAACGGAAAGATAAGCCTGGTGTTCGACCAGTTCAGAACAACAAGGCCGAATCTTATGGAGATAAATATGGGAACAGGCGTCGATGTGGTGTCTCCGACCTGGCTTGACACCATCGATGCGGAAGGCAGTATCAGAAATTATTCCGACAAAAAATATATCGATTGGGCTCACCAAAATAATTATAAAGTATGGGCTCTTGTCACAAATAATTTTTATGATCCCGGCATGACACACTCTTTCCTGAACGACCTGAATGCAAGAGATAATTTTATAAAACAGATACTCGCTTTCTCATCTCTTTACAGCTTTGACGGCATAAACATAGACTTCGAGAATATAAATATTGAAGACAAGGATGCCCTTACGCAATTTGTGCGCGAGATCACGCCTTTGCTTCACGAACAGGGGCTTGTAGTGTCGATGGATGTGGGAGTTCCGGACGGAAGCGAAAATTATTCGCGATGCTACGACCTGCCTGAGCTTGGCAAAGCCGTGGATTATATCATTCTGATGACATATGACCAGCATTGGAGCACAAGTCCGATTGCGGGTTCGGTAGCTCAGTACGAATGGGTGGAGCAAAGAATCAGAAGGACCCTCGAATTTGTTCCTGCGGAAAAGCTGATAATGGGGGTGCCCTTTTACATAAGAGTGTGGGAGCAAAATGAAGACGAAAACGGTAAAGTCACACTCACAAGCAAGGCATATTCAATGGAATATGTAAAGGAACTTATCTCCGAGAAAGGCGCTGCCGTCGTT
>JAQVNH010000150.1 GCA_028703215.1 Eubacteriales bacterium | reverse complement strand
CGAAAAATGCTCGCATGTCAGTTTTGAAGCAGGATCATTATGCATATGATGCGTATTCGGTTATTGATACGATAATAATGGGCAACCAGCGTTTATATGAGGTTCAGGTTCAAAAAGACGCGCTGTATTCGAAGGAAGACTTCTCTAACGAGGATGGCATGCTGGCTGCCGAGCTTGACGGCGAATATGCCGAGCTTGGCGGATGGGAAGCGGAGGCGGAAGCGTCAAAAATCCTAAAAGGCCTCGGAATGGGTCCCGAAGTGCTTACTATGCAGATGAGCAGCCTTGACGGCAACAAAAAGGTTAAGGTCCTTCTTGCACAGGCGCTCTTCGGCTCGCCTGACATCATGCTTTTGGACGAGCCGACAAACCATCTTGACATCGCAGCGGTAGAGTGGCTGGAGGATTTCCTGATGGATTTTCCGGGTACTGTCATCGTTGTATCCCATGACCGTTATTTTCTCAATACTGTTTGCACCTATATTGTTGATATAGACTTTTCAAAAATTCAGTTATATGTGGGGAATTACGATTTCTGGTATGAATCGAGCCAGCTCATTCAAAGAATGAAGCGCGATCTGAACAAAAAGAGCGAGGAAAAAGCGAGGGAGCTGCAGGCATTTATCGCTAGGTTCTCGGCGAATAAGTCAAAAGCCAGGCAGGCAACCTCGCGCAAAAGACTTCTCGATAAGCTTACGCTGGAAGATATGCCCGAATCATCCCGAAAATATCCGTATATAGGATTTCAGATGGACAGAGAGCCGGGCAAGGAAATTTTGAAGGTGGAAGGCATAAGCAAGACGGTAAACGGCGAACAGGTCCTGAAAAATGTTTCATTCAAGGTAAACAAGGGCGACAAAATAGCTTTTGTGGGCGCAAATGAAACTGCTGTAACCACTCTGTTCAATATAATCATGGGTGTGCTTGAGCCTGATTCGGGATCGTTCAAGTGGGGTGTAAGCACCTCTCAATCATACTTTTCAAAAGACAGTTCCTCGTTTTTTGCCGGCTGCGAATTAACCATTCTGGACTGGATGAGGCAGTACTCTAAAGACATGACTGAGAGCTATCTGCGCGGGTTTCTCGGCAGGATGCTGTTTTCGGGAGATGATGTTTACAAGCCGGTATGCGTGCTTTCGGGCGGAGAAATGGTGCGCTGCATGTTTTCACGCATGATGATGTTCGGAGCGAATGTGCTGGTACTGGATCAGCCGACGAATCATCTGGACTTAGAGTCGATAACCGCTGTGAACAACGGCCTGGTTGACTTTAAAGGCATCGTGCTGTTTTCGTCACATGACCATCAGTTCATTCAGACAGTCGCAAACAGGATCATTGAAATAACAGACACAGGATTTAATGATAAGATTTCCACCTTTGATGATTATGTAAAGGGCAGGAAAACGACAGTATATTGATCAGCGCAAATCAATAAATAAGCGCACCAACGAAAAGTCCCGTTGACGCGCGCCTAAAAAACCTCACACTATTGCAATGTGATTAATTTTATTATCTGCAGTGTGCCTAATGCTAACGCAAGAACACAACTCAGTCTTATTTCTTTGGGACTGCTTTTATGACTGTCTGTGCCGGAGATGCTTTCTCTGCCGGTTTTTTCTTTTTTTTCTGTTTGTTCGGATTCTTGTCTCCCATCAATACCACTCTTCCATGTTTATTTGATAGTATGAATCTCTTCAAATCAGACTTTCAAAGCCGGTATAAGGAGAATACCTTTAACTTTGATAATCATTATACTCCAAATCATACTATAATGTGAATTAATATTTGTTTCATATCATCAAATAAAGGGCAAATTAGAATAAGTCGGCAACTATGATACCCGTAGTCCGTGGCGAGGATTGATAATTGCCCTGCATTGACATATTATATGAAACATATCAATAAAAATGCGTTCAAAGTATGCCAAGACTTGGAGAATATTGAGAGGGGAAATGGCGATGGCGGATAATCCCGATAACGAATTGATCGATAACGACGATAACGAATTGACTGGCAATGAATCGAATGATACTAAAATGACTGATATCGAATCGAACTATACCAAATCGGCTGACAGTGAATTGCCTGATTACGAATTGCCATATGAGAAGATATATGAGCAGGATACAAAAAAGAAAAAACGCATATTAAAAATAATCCTGCCGGTAATTTTAGTTGCGCTGATTGCCGGCATATGGCTTATAAAAAATAACGAGAGCAAAGAATCGACGGAAGTGGAAAATCCTGATTTTGTTTTAACGGTCAGCGAAATAGATCTGGAGCATTTGAAATCGTACGGACTTCCGATAATAATAGACTTTGGCTCGGACTCCTGCGGACCTTGCATAGAAATGGCGCCGACGCTTAAGAAGATCAATGAAGAGTGGCAGGGCAAGGTCATAGTGAAGTTTGTTGATGTTTGGAGATACACCGATGCGGCTGACGGATATCCTTTAGAGGTCATTCCGACGCAGTTTATCTTTTATGCTGACGGAAATCCATACGTTCCGAGCAAAGATATAGCCACCAGTTTTATTCTTTACTCCCGGCAGGACTCGAATGAGCACGTATATACAGCGCACAAGGGAAAATTGACAGAGGAAGAGTTTTTAGCGATTTTTGAGGAGTTGGGTGTGGAATGATTGACAGCTGGCTGGAAACACTATCTTCTATAATCGATGCCAATATGTGGCTTGCCCCTGTTTCGGCATTATTTGCGGGTATTTTGACATCTTTCACTCCCTGTTCGCTTTCGAGCGTGCCGCTTGTAATAGGTTATGTGGGGGGCAGCGCGAACACCGATCCTAAAAAAGCATTCAGACTTTCGCTGGTTTTTGCCTTTGGGATGACAGTGACTTTCACTGTTCTTGGGGTTATAGCATCCCTAGCCGGCACGCTGATCGGCGCTTCGGCAAAGTGGTGGTACATAGTGCTCGGAGTTTTGATGGCGCTGATGGCTCTTCAGACATGGGAAGTCTATAATTTTATTCCTGCGACATACCTTATCGGCAAGAGTACGAGGAAAGGCTACATCGGAGCTTTTATCGCAGGGATCCTTGGCGGTGTATTTTCCTCGCCGTGCGCAACTCCCGTTCTTATAGTTCTGCTGGCCGTTGTTGCAGGACAGGGAAAATTATTATGGGGCGCGCTGCTTCTGCTTTTATATTCCGCAGGACACAGTGTGCTTGTTCTGGTCGCGGGTACCTCGATCGGTTTTGTAAGGAAGCTTAATGCAAGTGAAAAGTACGGCAAGGCCAGCAAAATACTAAAAATCGTCATGGGGCTTCTGATACTTATGATCGCGCTGTATATGTTTTATTTG
>JAQVNH010000149.1 GCA_028703215.1 Eubacteriales bacterium | reverse complement strand
GACTGAGGGAAGGGAAACCCGGAGTTATACCCGAATATAACAAATGCATCGACATTGCCGCAATAGGCGCCTTAAAGGAACTTATTCCCGCAGGTTTGATGGCAATACTGGCAACATTGGCAGTCGTCTTTATCGGCGGAGTTCAGGCGATGGGCGGATTTCTCGCGGGCAATATAGTCAGCGGCCTTCTGCTGGCGCTTCTTATGAGCAATGCCGGCGGTCTCTGGGATAATTCGAAGAAGTATGTCGAAGCCGGAAATTGCGGAGGCAAGGGCTCAGATGCGCACAAAGCAGCAGTCGTCGGAGATACGGTGGGGGATCCTTTCAAAGATACGGCAGGACCTTCCATAAACACGCAGATCACGGTAGTATCGCTTATGGCATCGATCACGGCGGCAATATTTGTCACAGTATCGATATTCTAAATATCCTTTGATTTAGGATGTTCAGGCTCCGGTCGAAAATGACCGGAGCTTTTTATTGCGCGGGAAATTGCGAAAATCCGTCTAAACTTGTTTAAGTGGCGATTTGTTGGTAGTATAATTAAAGAATAAAAAGCTGAGAGGTGCTTAAATTGGAAAGCAAATATCAGGAACTATTAAAAAATATCGGCGAAGCGTATTCCAAATTCAGCAAAGGCCAGAAACGCATAGCGGACTATATTGTAAATCATTATGACAAAGCGGCGTTCATGACCGCTGCCAAGCTTGGCAGCACAGTCGGGGCAAGTGAGTCCACGGTTGTCAGATTTGCCGCGGAGCTTGGCTATGAAGGCTACCCTCAGCTCAAAAAAGGCCTGCAGGAATTGATCAAAAGCAAGCTTACATCAGTGCAGAGGCTTGAAGTTTCAGAGAGCCGCATAGACGAGGAAGATGTGCTCAAAAGCGTTCTGCAGTCGGATATAGAAAAAATCAAGCAGACACTTGAGAAAATCGACAAGTTAGAATTTAACAAAATTATCGATATAATAATCAAAGCAAAGAAAATATATATTTTGGGAGTCCGCAGTTCTGCTTCACTTGCAAGCTTTCTGGGATTCTATTTTGACTTGGTCTTCGATAATATCAGGCAGGTCAACGCAACGATAACAAGCGAGGTGTTTGAACAGATCGTCAGAGCAAAGAAGGGCGATGTTTTCATAGGCATAAGTTTTCCCAGATATTCGCAAAGAACACTGAAAGCAATGAAGTACGTGAAAAGCCAGGGCGCAGTTACAATAGCGATAACCGACTCCAAGGAATCGCCGCTTGCGAAGGCGGCTGATCACAGCTTGTTTGCAGGAAGCGATATGGTATCTTTCGCCGACTCGCTGGTCGCTCCGCTAAGCGTTATAAATGCCTTGATAGTAGCCATAGGGGTAAAAAAGAAAGAGAGTCTTTACAAAGTGTTCGGCAAGCTTGAAAAAATCTGGGATGAGTACCAGGTATATGAAAAAAATGAATACTGAAGCTCTGACAAATGAGAGGAGAAAAAAAGTAATCGTTGTCGGAGCAGGAGCAGCAGGGCTTATGGCCTCGATAGCGTCATCTGAAGCAGGAAATCAGACGGAGGTCTATGAAAAAAACAGGATCATAGGAAAGAAGCTTCTTATTACCGGCAAGGGCAGATGCAATATCACAAATGACACCGACATACAGGGCCTGATAGGGAATATCCCCGGCAACGGTCATTTTTTATACTCGACACTCAATAAATTTTCCAACCATGATATCGTAGATTTTTTTGAAACCAACGGCCTGCCGACAAAAGTTGAACGCGGCGGCAGGGTATTTCCCGCTTCGGACAAGGCTGAGAATGTAGTAATGACATTATTAAAAGCCTGTGAAAGAAACGGCGTCAAAATACATACGGGCAAAGCTGTCCAAGAAATAGCGCACGAAAACGGGCATGTGTCCGCTATCAGATTGAGGGACGGAGCAGTTGAACCATGTGACTCAGTGATTCTTTGCACGGGAGGCTCGTCATATAAAAGCACCGGCTCGACAGGCGACGGATATGCTATGGCATCCAAACTCGGGCATACAGTGACGCAGCTAAGACCCGCGCTGGTTCCGATAGTGACAGAGGAAATATTTGTGCGTGAACTTGAAGGGCTTGCGCTGAAAAATGTAAAGGTAACGCTGAGCGATGATTCCGGTCAAAGGTTTTTCGAAGAGATGGGAGAATTGCTTTTTACTCATTTCGGAGTATCCGGCCCGCTCATACTTAGCGCGAGCAGACATGTTTCATATATGGATAAGGGACAGTCGTCGATAATTATTGACATGAAGCCGGCTTTATCTTATGAAGTGCTCGACAGCAGGATACAGCGCGATTTCTTGAAATTCTCAAGAAAGCGATTCAAGAATTCTCTGGACGAATTATTGCCCGCCAAAATGATCCCTGTAATTGTCTCTCTTTCAGGCATCGATCCTGAAAAGCAGGTAAACCAGATCACTAAGGATGAGAGAACTATTCTTGGACAATTACTGAAAGGATTCAAACTTACAGTCAAAGGGACAAGACCGCTCGAGGAAGGGATCGTAACATCCGGAGGAATAAGCGTAAACGAGATAGACCCGGGGACAATGAAATCAAAAATAATAGAGGGATTGTTCTTTGCGGGCGAGATAATAGACACGGACGGCTATACGGGAGGGTTTAACCTCACGATCGCTTTTTCTACAGGTCATACCGCGGGAGAAAACGCATAGTTTCGATCCTTATATTATGCCGTGATTATTGTTATCAAAGAAATGTTAATATATAATGTCTGTAAAAATGTTCTGCAAAATCATATCCGGGGGAGAATGGCCACGTGCAAAGAATAGTTGGAATAAGAGGCGCGACTACAACCGAATACAATACATCCGATTCGATCCTGAAGGATACGAGGATCCTTCTCAAAGAAATACTCGAAAAGAATGATGTAAAAAATGATGAAATAATCAGTATGATATTTACTGTATCGAATGACCTGAACGCGGCATTCCCTGCGGCAGCAGCAAGAGAAATGGGTTTAACGGATGTTCCTCTTATCTGCACCAATGAAATAAATGTCCCCGGAAGCCTTGAAAAATGCATCAGGGTGCTCATGCATACCTATACGGATAAAACAAGGGGATCTATAAATCATGTATATTTGAAGAACGCTAAAAAGCTAAGACCTGACCTTGTCGAAAAACAGGGGGGAATAAGTTGAACCTTATCAACATCGCCATTGACGGTCCGGCCGGCGCGGGCAAAAGCACCATCGCCAGGATTGTGGCGAGAGAGCTGGGAATAATTTATATAGATACGGGAGCAATGTATCGGGCGGTGGCGCTGAAGGCAATCCGCAGCGGT
>JAQVNH010000148.1 GCA_028703215.1 Eubacteriales bacterium | reverse complement strand
CTTTGATCAATATTTCAGCCATGACGCATATCCCCTTTCATTATTCAAAATAATCAGCTCTACCCCAGAAAGCCTTTGAGAATGGTTTCTTCGGCATCTTTTTCCGACAATCCCAAAGTCATTAGCTTTGTAAGCTGTTCTGACGCGATTTTTCCGATCGCAGCTTCATGTATGAGCTGCGCCTCAGAGTTAAATGCGGAAATTTCCGGAATCGATGATACTTTTGCATTGTCCATGATGATCGAATCGCACTGAATGTGACCCCTGCACCTTGCATATCCTCTAAGGTTCAGATGAAACACCTGCTTTGAATCATTCTGAGCTACGGAACGGGAAATGATCTGCGCGCTGGCATCCTCGCCCAAAAGGCTGACTGTTATGTTTGACTCAGCCTGCTGTTCAAGGTATGTTAGCAGCCTTTCAGTGACTATCAGTCTGGCATTTTTATGAAGGATAACCTCGGTATCTCTGAGTGTTTTGTCGACTCCTTTTATCTGAACCATTTCAAGTTCCGCGACCCCATCCTCTTCAACCTCGATTATTGTCTTTGGATTAAGTATCCTATCGCCTGTTCCGGTCCCCTCGCCATAGTGTTTTTCTACATATTTCATAGCAGCGCCCTTGCGGACAAAGAACTCATGTATCCCGTCATGCCGTTCGTCGCCGCTTCCCGAATTATGTATCCCGCACCCTGCCACTATAACAACATCCGAGCCTTCTCCCACTTCAAAAGTGTTATAGACAACATCGGTAAGTCCCTCAAGAGACATTATTACAGGAATATGAACGCTTTCACCTTTTGTGCCGGGTTTGATGATTACATCTATTCCAGGCTTGTCTGTTTTTGTAACTATATCGATATTTGCCGTAGTGTTCCTGATAAGACCTTTTCCGTTCTTTCTTATATTGTAAGCTCCCTGAGGGATCTCATGAAGATCCGCAACCTGCTCCAGCAGCCTTTTATCCAACGCATTCAGCACCGAAGGCACCTCCTTTTATGCAGTCGTTGCGGCACCCGCACAACGCATCCTGCCTAGTTATCTCAGCCAGTATTTTTTGCTGGGTAGTGATCCTGCTTATAGTGCCATCGGCAACAAGTATTACTTCATCGGCAAGTTTCAGGATCCTTTCCTGATGCGATATGATAACGATAGTGGTGTCAGATTCGAAATTCATCTTTGAAAATGTCTCGGTTAGTTTTTGGAAACTCCACAGGTCGATGCCGGCCTCGGGTTCGTCGAACACCGCTATTTTCAGATTGCGCGCAAGAAGACTCGCGATCTCGACACGTTTCAGCTCTCCTCCTGAAAAAGTTGCGTTTATTTCACGGTTCATATAATCCTTGGCGCAAAGCCCAACATCGAACAGAAGCTGGCATTGGTCCGGATGCTCCTTGTCCGAAGAAATTTCAAGTATGTCCTTGACTTTCAGACCCTTGAAGCGCGCAGGGGTTTGAAAAGCATAGCCGACTCCGAGTCTTGCCCTTTCGGTAATGTTTTTATCGGTAATATCCATTCCGTCGAGAATGATCTTGCCTCCTGAAACCGGATATATTCCCATGATGACCTTTGCTATAGAGGTTTTACCTCCTCCGTTGGGACCTGTCATCACATATATTTTTTTATTTTCAAGCTTTAAATTTATGTTTCTCAACACTTCCCTTTTGCCTTCATCTCCGTTAAGCTCCAAAGAAACATTTTGCAAATCAAGCATTTGACCACTTCCAGTTTAGATTATTTATTAAGATACGATTTATCTTAATCTTACCTCATTTTCATTAAATATAACACATCCTCATAAAAAACGCTTCTTTACAATTCTTTGAGTAAAATAATTTATTATCCCAATAAAACCCGAGCGTACGATGTTATAATAAAGAGGTCTATTTACAAATCAGAATTGCGAGTATATAATCACAAATCGTTCCGTTTAATGTATTATAGGATTATAAAGTTTTTTATGATTTTGGAAAATCAGGAAGTGAAACGTTGTTCAGTTATATTAAAAAAATAAAATCATTTTCCTATCCAATGATTATCGCTATGGGATTTGCCATACTTATAACCATCGGCACAATTCTGCTCTCTTTGCCTTTTGCATCACGCAGCAATGTCTCGGCCGGTTTCTTGGAAGCCCTATTTACAGCAACAACTTCTACTTGTGTTACAGGACTTGTAATAATCGACACATATACTCAATGGTCCCTGTTCGGACAGCTCGTGATTCTGGCGCTTATCCAGATAGGCGGACTGGGATTCATGACTATAATAACTCTCTTTTCTTTTTTCCTGAAAAGAAAAATCGGCCTGAAGGAACGCGGGCTGCTGCGCGAAAGCGTAAACACGATGTATATAGGCGGAATCGTGCGCCTGACAAAAAAGATACTGATCGGAACATTGATATTTGAAAGTATCGGCGCATTGCTTCTTTCTGCAAGATTCATACCAAGGATGGGAGTTATCGAAGGTATTTATAACGGTATTTTTCACTCCGTTTCCGCTTTTTGCAATGCGGGTCTTGATCTCATGGGAAAATTCGGCCAGTATTCTTCCCTTACAACATTCTCCGGCGACGCTGTTGTCTGCCTTACCGTAATAGCATTGGTCATCACAGGAGGCATAGGTTTTTTTGTCTGGGATGACATATCCATAAATAAATTCCATTTCAGAAGATACCAGCTTCACACAAAAATCGTTCTGATAACGACCGCCTTCCTTATAGTTGGCGGTTCGGCCAGCTTTTTTATTTTCGAAGGCGGCTCAACGTTTTCAGGCATGAGTTTTGGAGATAAAATAATCACCTCGCTCTTTTGCGCCGTAACTCCGAGAACAGCCGGTTTCAATACTATAGATACCGCGGCATTGTCGCCTGCCAGCAAATTACTGACTATGATCTTTATGTTCATCGGAGGCAGCCCCGGTTCAACCGCAGGCGGTATTAAAACCACGACCTTTGCAGTAATAATTATTTCACTTTTGTCAAGCCTTAAAAATACCTCAACTGAAGATGTCCTTAGAAGACGTCTGGAAAGCGGCGCGCTGAAAAAAGCTACCGCCATAGCGTCATTTAATATTATCCTTGCACTGACCGCCACAATACTTATAAGCGCTACAAACGCTGCGCAAGACCTTGCTGATGTATTATTTGAAGTATTTTCAGCAATTGGAACCGTTGGTTTGTCAACCGGGATCACAACATCATTGAATGTTTTTGCGCAAGCGGTTATTATAGCATTGATGTATCTGGGAAGAATCGGAACCTTGTCATTTGCAATATTATTTACGGAGCATGGGTCGCCTCCAAAGATCATGCACCCTGAGGAAAAAATCAATATAGGATAGGAGAATCAATTATGAAATCAATATTG
>JAQVNH010000147.1 GCA_028703215.1 Eubacteriales bacterium | reverse complement strand
TTGTAAGGAGGAGCGATTCCCCTGTCGCTTCCGGCGTGAAACAAAGCAATAAGCCCCGTTTCGAAAACCCTGTCATAGAGAGGAAACATTCTTGGGTCGTCCGCAAAAAATCCCTGATAATCGGGATGGAATTTTATACCCTTCATGCCCAAAGCGCGTATTCTTGGGATTTCGTTTTTCCAGCCGGCGAAATCAGGATGGACCGTTCCGAACGAATGGATCTTGTCAGAGCATATCGACGCAGCCCAATCATTTATTGCCGTTGTCTGTGAAGGTTTTGTAGCAATGTTCTGAACGATCGAAAAATCGATGCCGGCCTTTGACATGGATCTTTCAAGGGCTCCGACTGTTCCGTCCAGATATGCGGGTATTTTAGCTTTTCCGGACAATTTCCCAATAGCCCGCCCGGCAAGTTCGTCAGGAAAACAATGAACATGAAAATCGATTGCCAATTTGTGTTTGCTCCATTTTTAATGATTTATGGATTTGCTTTAAAAAGAATTATACCATAAAACATAATTTCTGATATGAAAATCTAAGAAACGAGCGGTTTTAATCAAAGCATAAGCAAACACAAAAATTCTGTCCTTCGAATGTTTACAAAATGATATAATGACCGCATAGACATTGTTGAAAAGGAGCAAACAAAATGAACACGAAAAATGTTGCTGTCATAGTACACTCGCAGACCGGAAATACATTTTCCGTTGCGGAGAGACTCAAGGACATGCTTATTGAAAAAGGCTTGAATGTTGATTTGGAAAGATTAAAGACCGAAGAAAACGAAATGGAGTACATAAAAAAAATAAAAGAAAAATCACTTCCGGACGCCGCCAAATATGATGTCATCGTTTTCGGAGCTCCCGTAAATGCCTTTACGCTGTCAATGCTGATGAAAGCCTATCTCAAGCAGCAGAGATCTCTTGCGGGGAAAAAGGTCTTGTGCTTTGTAACCATGGCATTTCCAAAGCCGTGGCTGGGCGGCAACAGGGCGATTGCAAAAATGAAAAAGATATGCGGCTCAAAAGGCGTTACGGTCAAAGACACTGGCATCATAAACTGGAACAACCCTAAAAGGGAAGAAATGATAAACGAAATATCACAGCGTTTTTGCGATGAAATATGCCGGCAGCAGCCTTTTTCGGCCGGCAGAAACACTGAGATGATCTGAAGTGTTTATTGAAACGCTAATCTGCGAGCTTGATTTTTTCAAATGCGTTTTTATAAAGAACAAGATCCGAAATCGCCAGTTCATTTTGGAATTTTTGTATTTCTTCGCTGAAAAGCCTGTAATCGAGTTCTTCACCCGACTCATATGCGTAAAGAGTGTCATTTCTGACGAGCCATATATACTCATCGGTTATAACGGTTCCGTCCCTGAGAACTGCATAGCCTTCAAGGTCTGAAAGCAGATCCTTGCCCAGTGTGTAAGGGGAATCTAACCCCATGAGATTGGCGATCGTAGGCATGATATCTACCTGCGCGCAGATTTTTTCGATGACCGCGGGCTCGATGCCATCGCCATGTATAATCAGCGGAACCTCCTGGTTCATTATCCACTCGTAGGGGTTGTCAGGCACTCCAAGGTAGTCGGCAACCATTCCGAAGTCATCCTTTGTCATTCCGAAATGGTCTCCGACTATAACGACGAGAGTATCTTTATCAAGTCCATCCTCCTTAAGTTGTTCAAAGAAAGCCCCGATAGACTTGTCCAGGTAGTGTGAGGCTTTTAAGTAATTGCCCATCATCGTGCCCTCGTATTTGCCGGTGTCAAATTCGTAGTTGTTAAACATAGCATACGGGTGATGGCTCGAAAGTGTTATCAAAAAAGCATAAAACGGATCTTCGCCCTTGAGTTTATCGAGAGTCTGCCTGAAAAACGATACATCGCTCAGACCCCAGCCCACAATTTCGTCAAGATCATAGTCTTCATCAATGTAATAATTGTCGAATCCGATATTGCCGTACATAACTCTGCGGTTCCAAAAATCCGCGTCATTAGCATGAGCCGCTATCGTTTTATAGCCTTCGTTTTTCATAATGAGAGGCAGGGAATGATAGCGGTTGGACGGGTGGAGAAAATATACCGAACCCTTTCCCGCGGGGTACAGCGAGTTGTTGATTACAAACTCTGCATCCGATGTATTCCCGCCGGCGATCTGGAAAAAAGTATTTTTAAAATAGAGGCTTTCATTTGCCAGTCTGTTGAGATTAGGCGTGACCTCATGTCCGTTTATCTCGGAGAAGAGCAGGAAATTCTGGATGGCTTCAAGCTGTATAATCACCAGGTTTTTGCCGGCCTGCGTTCCGGTATATCCGTTTGCTGTATTTTCGGTATTTCGGAGGGGGTCCCGTAAAAAATCCGTGATTTGAGAAATCTCGTCATCATTAAGCGATTTATCTCCGAAGACGATATTTGTGAAAAATTGACCGACATCCTGACAATGAGAGTAAAATACACCCATTCTCTTGACAGGGTAATTATTATCAAACCTGAATACGCCTTTTCCGATGCCGTCATTGAACCATACCATCGTAACTGTACCGACTGCTATCAAAAGGAGAGAAATAGCCAGACGAACATTTAGTTTGAGTTTTACAAAGAGTTTATTGCCCCTTGCAAGGCAAATCATGACAAGAATTATTACAAGAGGGATAATATCGGCAAAAAATACAAGGTCGTTAAGTTTAAAAAGACTTGATATGCTGTCTCCGGTGCTTCCGACAAGACCAAGCTGCGCAATGCAGGGGACGGTCAGCACATTTTTGTAATATCGGAAATATATGATATCAAACATAAGCAGTACTGACAGAAGGATATCGACGATCATCAGCAGGATATATCTCCTTTTGTTTGAAAACAGCAAAATTGCTCCAGTGATGATAAGAACCGAAGCTATTGTCACTATCGCCATCCGGAAATTGATCGAAGGATCTGTCACAGCTGTATTCAACCCTGTTCCGGACTGAAGGTACATGCATTTAAAAAACATGCCGCAAGCAAACAAGAGCCATATAACTATTTCAAGGATCTGAATTGTAAGGCTGCTTTTTTTGTCAAGTTGAGCTTTCATTTTAAAAATTCCTCCGGGTCATTTCAATTTACTGATAGCTGCGTCATGGGCGGCGTTTTCTATCGAATCATCAAGGAATGCAAGTTCTCCGAATGAGGGATACCTGTTTCTAAGCGCTGTCAAAAGCAGCAAATCTGCCAGCAGGGGATTTTTCGGCAGCAGGCTTCCGTGCAGATAAGAGCAGAATACATTCTTGTAATTTGCTCCCTCCAAGCCATCCTCGCCATTATTTCCGAATCCGCGAATAACTTTCCCGAAAGGAGAGACGCCTTCTCCGAGATAAGTTCTGCCGGAATGGTTTTCAAAACCTGCGA
>JAQVNH010000008.1 GCA_028703215.1 Eubacteriales bacterium | reverse complement strand
TATCACAGCATCATTCATTTCCACACTCTCAAAAGTGCTCCACATGCCTTTATCTGCCGCTATGAATTTTGACAGTACCTCTTCCTCTTCTTTTAACACTGTGTCAGAGTATTCTTTTATTTGTTGTTCCTTTTCTTCATTCATGCATTCCAGGCTGATCGACGGAGGCGCAAGGACTGACAGCGGTTTTTTAAGAAGCTCTTCCGCTTCTTCAAGGGCTTCTTCGTACTGCTCCAGTGCTATTGACTGAAGTTTGATAAATGACAGATCATTTTTAGGCAGAAACAATATAGTGCTGAAATGCTGTACCGGTGCCTTTATACCTCCCTCAGACTGTTCTGCCGGAGCTAAGACGATCTCGGAACCGTCATGTTTTCCGGTGAGAATTACACCTTCTATTGTTTCCCCTGCTTTTTTAACAATAACATTTGAGCTTGTAATAAACTCCAGTCCGTCAGGTCTAAGTATTATCCCGTGGAACTCCGCCCCCGGGAAGCTGTCGACCTCTATGCCGCTCAAGGGAGTTATAGAGATCTCTTCTTCATTTAAAAGTGCGTTTCCTGGGATCTTAAGCATCCATTCGATACCGGAATCGTCCGTGACACTTATGCTTTGTTCTTTCCCATCCGCTGTGTATTTCAGCTTTGCTCTTTTGTTTGCTTCAACAGTAAAAGTCGCATTTCCTATGCTTCTGCTCTCAAATTCCATCAATTCGGGGAGGTCTTCTGCTATGACAACCTCCAGATCATCTGCTCCATAGCCTTCTTCAAAACCGGTTTCCGTTGAGATACCGGCCTCTGTATCAGTGTTTTTGCCGGCTGATGTAGTCCCTTCGGGTTTATCCTTTGTGGAGCATCCCGAAAACAGCAATACAACAACCAATAGAAGCGCTAGAATCTTTTTCATATCCGACTCCTTCTTTTTTAAGTCGTATGAACTCTCTTCTCAACAGTCACACTCGTATTTTACAATTTTGCGGAAATAGGGAATATGTCTAATATGATTGGATTTAGTAAGAAAAATGTTTTTTTGCCGAAAATCTGCTTTTTTTGCAACAAAAATTAACCAATCTCAGATGAGCTTGCGCTTATTATGTCTTTGAATAACTGAAATAGGGAATTTTTAATATCTGAATTATGGATTTTTTACTCAATATTTATTCTGAAATTTGATGGGGAAACACCGGTTTTTGCCTTGAATACTTTGGCGGAATATCCGTTGTAGTCAATATTGCAGGCCGCGAATGCCTGAGCGATCGACAGGTTTGTGTCGCGCAGCTTATCCTTCAATTTGCCGATTTTATAATTGACATAATATTCGTGCGGGGTTACGCCGGTATGCTTCTTGAAAAGCTTTGTAAAGTGAGCTTTGCTTAGATATGCCGCTTTTGCAATTTCGTCGGCATTGAATTTTTCCAGCCAGTGTCTTTCGATGTATTCTTTCGCCTTTTCAATTTCCTCTTTGCCGCGATAAACCCTTCTGTTGATCATAAGAGCAACAACGTATATTACACGCTTATCGTCATCAAATATCGGGAATAATGTAATATCCTGATACACAGCCTCAACATCGAAGTCTTCGATTCCGTATCGTGCCGCTATCTCCTCCAACGGCACTCTGACATCATTAAAATAAACGACTTCTCCGCTGAAAGCCCGTTTCACTGACTCAATCTGTCCTAATTCTATTATTGAAGGATCCTTGAATATATTATACCTGCCGATAACAAGATTCGGATCTACTGTGTGGTACTCTTTTAATATGGCTTTATTGACCAGGACAGATGTTCCTTCGGGGTCATAGACCTGGATGGGATAAGGAAAAAACTCTATAACCTTTGAAAGCAGTTCGTCCTGGCCTGAAAGAGATTGAAATGATTTTATTATTTCATTTTGTTCGTCTGACATTTGAGCCCTCACTGTTGTCTTTTATTTTATATCACACATGCAATCGGCTTGCCTCTCCCCAGAGTTATTTCCGTTGAATCCTGTCACATTCGATTATACAATAAATATTGAAATTATATAAGTTCAGGTAACTCAGGAATATTATTTGAAAAATTATGTTCGCGCGCAGGATCTGATATGATCCTGATCTTCCTATATAAAAAAACGGCCCGGTTTTACACCGAAGCCGCCAACACCGATGGTGCCGGAGACGGGAATCGAACCCGTACGGGAGGTAAGTCCCGCAGGATTTTAAGTCCTGTGCGTCTGCCAGTTCCGCCACTCCGGCATATTTTGCCATACTGAGCAATCAGCCCCATATTGAATTAGCCTATTTCCCTGATTTGATCAGCCGTTTCTTCTGTAGCTTCTTCCGCCTCTTTTAGAGTCTGTGTTCTTTCTCAGATCAAGCTGTTTCTCATCGCTGTCCTTCATGAATCTGCTTAGCCTGTCTTCAAAAGAAGACTCCTGAGGTTTCTCTGTCCGCCATTCCGCAGCAGCCCTTGTCGCATGTTCCTCTGACTTTTCAAGCGCTTTTTTAATTGAGAGGCCTATTTTCCCTCCCTCTTCAACTGTTAAAACTTTAACCTTAACGACTTGATTTTCTTTCAGATAGGTCGAAACATCCTTGACATATCCATCTGCGACCTCAGAAATGTGTACCAGACCGGTTACTCCATCCGGGAGCTTAATAAAAGCGCCAAACTTGGTTATCCCGGACACTACACCTTCAACAATATTTCCGACTTCCAGATGCATAGAAATCAATGCACTCCTTAACTATCTCAATTATTTATGTCAACAAAAATCTTTTCGTTGTTTTTGACCATGCCAAGCTTTTCTCTCGCGATTTTCTCGATATATTCGTCAGTGCCTATCATTTCAAAATCATCGAGGAGTTCCTTGTAAATCCTGCTTTCCTCCCTGATCTTGCTTTGCAGGGAACTATACTGATCCTTTTTGACATCTAAGAGCTTCTGCTGATTGACCAGCGTAACGGAAAAATAAATCACAAATGCAAGGAAAATCAGTGCACCCAATCCGGGTCTTTTTCTTTTGTTCATGTGATCCTCCATACGGAGCGTTCTTTTAAAGCCTGATACCGTACTTATTCTAATACGATTTTTGATTTACTGCAATATTTAGTTTCGATCCTTTGTCTACACATCCTTCGTCTGTTCGTCCTGAAGGACTTTATATATCCCTGTTGAATCAGCCTTGGATACATTATCGGCAATACTGAGTACTTCGAGCCTTGTGCTGTGGCTTCCATAACGAATAGTTATTATATCACCCACCTGTACTTCGGTTCCGGGCTTGGCAATTTTGTCGTTTATTTTGACACGTCCGTTTGAACATGCCTCGTTTGCCACTGTGCGTCTTTTTATTACTCTTGAATTTTTTAGAAACTTGTCAACTCTCATGATTTTCTCCGGACACCTCGCTGCCGGCCTTGATAGTATGCTTTGGCAATATTGATTTTGCTTCTTCCCACAGCTTGTCAAGCTCCTCAAGGGTCATGGCATCCATTTTCAGACCATTTTCTTCAGTCTTTTTTTCCACATATTCAAATCGCTCAATAAATTTGTTTGTCGTTCCGGTCAAAGCTAATTCCGGCTGTACATTTAGAAACCTTGCAAGATTCACGACTGAAAACAGTATATCGCCTAATTCGTCCGCTATGCTTTCTTTGTCTCCTTTCCCGCAGGCTTCTTTCAGCTCGTCGGTTTCCTCTTTTATTTTTTTGAAAACATCTTCAACATCATCCCAGTCAAATCCTGCCTTTGCTGCAATTCTTTGAACCTTGCAGCTCCGCATGAGTGCCGGCAGGTTTTTGGGGACATCCGCGAGAACACTTGCGGTAGTTTGCTGCCCCTTTTCCTTCTTCTTTATTGCCTCCCAGTTTACGAGCACGTCACCGGGGGTTTTTGCTGTCGCATTTCCGAAAACATGAGTATGTCTGGAGACCATTTTTCTGGAAATTCCATCAACGACATCCGCTATAGTGAAGTCTCCGTTTTCCTCCGATATCAATGAGTGGAATACGATCTGCAGCAATACGTCTCCGAGCTCTTCACAAAGCATTTTCGGCTCATTTTTATCGATTGCGTCGAGCACCTCGTATGTTTCTTCTATCAAATATCTTTTCAAACTGTCATGTGTTTGGATTTTATCCCAGGGACAGCCTTTTTCCGATTTCAATATTTTCATTATCTCCAAAAGATCTGTATAGGAATATCTATCTTTTTTCATGCTTAAAACTCCTGTATGATATGGGATATATGCTTTTTCAGTATACCACTATTTTTACATTAAAAATAACAAATATTGCTTGTTTTATTGCAAATCTTGTGATTCTTAGTGTATAATTACTTTTACAGTTGGGTCTTACAGTTGGAGGTATATTGTGGCGGCTGCTAAAAATGAAGTCAAAACTACGAAATCATTCCTCTCGTCGGATTTTCAATATTTTCATTGTGTGGACCGCAAGATCATGGATATCGCACAGCATGATCCCGACTTCAATGAAATATATATGTTCCTTTCAGGGGATATCACTTATCAGCTGGAGGGACGCATATATAAGCTGAAACCCGGAGATATTCTTTTGATTCGCGGCAATGACATGCATAAGGTAAGCGTAAAAAACGGCAAGCCCTACGAAAGAATAATGCTGATGGTCAAACCGAAATATCTTTTGAATAACAGCTCCGAAAAATCCAATCTGGGAATGTGCTTCGAATCCAGCAAAATCATCGGCTCAAATCTTATCAGGTCCAATCCCAAACAGCTCAAAGAAATGAGGGACATACTTCGTAAATTTGAGGAGTCATGCAATAGTTCTTCTTACGGCAGCAATATTATCAGAGATATATCCGTCGTAGATTTCATCCTTCATGTGAATAGGGCTTTCATCGAGGCTAAAAGCGGTGCGGACAGCAAAGACATAGTTTTCAGGGACATCATCAGCAATATCGTCGATTATATCAACGATAATCTGGAAGCCCCACTGGGACTTGAAACTATATCAAAGAAATTTTTTATCAGCAAATACCATCTCGCAAGAGAATTCAAAAAATATACCGGCTTCACCCTTCACAAGTTTGTGCTGCAAAAAAGACTGATACTTGCCAAATCTCTTCTGAATGAAAATACCAACATCAACTATATTTGCGGAATGTGCGGCTTCAACGACTACTCGAACTTTATCAGGGCATTCAAAAGCGCCTTTGGTCTGCCGCCGAAAAAGTATATCGAAAGCACGCGCCAATCATCAGGTTCTGTTTCTAAATGATCCATTCCGGATGGTTTTAGTTTATCTGTTTATTCGGTTACTGTTCTTCCCGTTTTTTCAAGATACAGCAGAACTATGAAGGTCGTCATGAATACCGTTGTTAAGGCCTGCACGATTGCAGAGAGCAGCATGCCGATAAAAGGTATCCATCCTAATATCAGCCCGAACAGCCACCCGGCGAGCGCTCCTGCTATGTTTATCAGAATTATATTCCCTGCAAGCACCCAAAATGAAGGCTTTGCATATGCGTATGACAACTTTGCGCCATCCACTACGTTTGTATTGTCAATAAGCATGGAAGGCATCCAAAAACTCAGCAGCACTGTAATTGCAAGATATGCGAGTCCAAGCGCTATCAGTACAAGCACGAAAAGAAATATGCCGAATCCCTTGAGTAACAAAGATATAAGTCCAAATAAAAGTGCAATTATCAAAACCAGCAATCCGCCCGCCAGGCCCAGTAATATAACTCCCGCCAAATATATCAAATACTGAACGATGTGCTGGCTGACCGACGGGACGATATCGTTGAGTGCCGCTTTTCTTCCGCCTGAGGCTTTAAATATCATTCCTACCGTGGCTGGAACTGCAACAATCATAAGCAGCATGCCCAGAATGCCCATATACTGAGAAGTAATGGCTGACCAAAGAAGACCCAGCACGGCAAAAGGCTTGGTCGGCGCGATCGTGACCCTGAACCAGTTGAGTGCCAGCCCGTTTGCAGTGGCTCTGCCCATTATCAATGCAGACAGAAATACTGCGGCAACAATGGGTAAAACAATAAAATAATTCTTTAACAGGAACTTGAATGTTTTCTTGATGTACGTCATTCCGAAGTCCTCCTTAAATAATATTTTACCTGCTTATATAAATATTTCTCATTTCCCTATTTCAAATTTTCAGGATTCAGACACTTGAGATTTTCGACGACAAACAAGCCTTCCTTTCTTACCAGAGTATCGTCGAACCAGATCTCTCCGCCGCCGTATTCAGGCCTTTGAATGCAGACCAGATCCCAGTGTATAGCTGATTTATTTCCGTTATTGCATTCTTCGTAAGCTCTTCCGGGAGTGAAGTGTATGCTTCCGGCAATTTTTTCATCAAACAGAGTATCCATCATCGGTTTTTCGATATATGGGTTTACTCCGAGCGAAAATTCCCCGATAAATCTTGCGCCTTCGTCAGTGTCGAGAACCTTGTTGAGTCGTTCGTTGTCGTTTGACGCTGCTTCAACGATTTTCCCGTTTTTGAAAACGAACCTTATGTTCTCATATTTAAAACCCTGGTATTCAGACGGAGTATTGTACTGAAGAACTCCATTTACTGATTCTCTTATCGGCGCCGAGAACACTTCGCCATCCGGAATATTCATTGTTCCGTCGCATTTGATCGCAGGCATGCCCTTGATCGAAAATGACAGGTCGGTACCTTTTCCCCTGATCCTTACCCGGTCGGTTTTTTCCATTGCGTCGACCAGCTTATCCATCGCTTTGGACATCTTTTTATAGTCCATATTACATACCTTGAAGTAGAAATCTTCAAATTTTTCGGTTGCCATGCCCGAAAGCTGAGCCATTGCATGGTTTGGATACCTCAGCACGACCCATTTCGTGTTGTTGATTCTTTCCTCGGTGACCGGATCAGAATAATTTTTCATATATATTTTCATCTTATCGGCCGGTACATCGCCAAGCTCGCCGGTGTTCCTTGCTGCTCGGATGCCTATGTAGGAATCCATCTTCTTCATCCGGATAAGCTCAACTTCAGCCATTTCCTTCATCTGTTTCACAGTACATTGGCTGTATATTATCCTTTGCATTTCATGGTCATTCAAGGATATAAACGGCACGCCTCCGGCGCGGTACACTTCCTTTACTATTTCCTTTGCGAGTTCGATGCCGTCGCCGTGGACATCAACTAGGACGTTCTCTCCCCTTTTTATCGATGTCGAATAATTCACGAGATTCTTTGCAAGTTTTATAATGCGAGCATCCTTCATATCTGCGATCCCCCTAGATTATTTTTTCCATTTCATTTAAAGTTGCCTCAAATACATTCAAAGCGTCCTGAACCGGTTTTGGGGTCGTCAGATCCACGCCCGCTTTTTTCAAAAGTTCAAGCGAATATTCCGAGCAGCCGCTTGCGAGAAATTCAAGGTATTTATCGACTGCGGGTTTTCCTTCGGCAAGCATCCGCGTTGCCAATGAGGTTGCCGCCGAGATCCCTGTCGCGTATTTGTATACGTAGAAGCTTGTATAAAAATGCGGTATCCTTGACCATTCATGCATGATGTCTTCATCAACCAGCATTCCCTTGCCATAATACTTCTTGTTTAAATCATGATATGTTCTGTTCAATTCTTCTGCAGTGAGCGCTCCGCCTTTTCCTGCTCGTCCGTGAATGATCTTCTCGAATTCGGCAAACATAGTTTGTCTGTAAAGAGTCCCCCTGAAAGATTCAAGCCTGTGGTTAAGCAAATAAGCCTTCTTTTTTTTATCAGTCGTATTCTTGAGCATATATTCCACGAGGAGCGATTCGTTGACAGTAGAAGCCACTTCAGCAAGAAATATAGTGTAGTGCGAATTGATGTATCTTTGTTTTTTGTTGGTGTAAAACGAATGCATGGCGTGTCCGCCCTCATGAGCTATGGTGAACACATCGTCCAGCGTTCCCTGATAGTTGAGCAGTATGAACGGGTGCGACATATAGTTTCCCCAAGAATATGCCCCGCTTGTTTTTCCGCGGTTCTCAAAAACATCTATCCATCCTGATTCGAAAGCATTGCCAATATCCGAAACATATTTCTCTCCGAGTGGTTCGAGGCCTTTCTTGATCATTTCCAGGGCCTTTTCATAAGGGATATCGGTTTCCGGCTCCTCAACAAGAGGAACGTACAGATCGTACATATGAAGCTCGTCCAGCTTCAGTATTTTTTTTCTGAGGTCAACATATCTGTGCAGCAGCTTCATGTTTTTATCAACTGTATCGATCAGGTTGTTGTAAACATCAGGCGAAATATTGTCGCTGTCAAGCGACGCTTCCATCGAGGAATTGTACTTCCTGATTTCACTGAAAAACTTATCCTTTTTGACATTATTTGAAAGTGTTGATGCCATCGTGTTCTGAACGCCGGCATATGTTTTATACAAAGCGGTGAAAGCATCCTTCCTGACTTCTCTGTTCGTTGACTCCATAAATTTGATATATCTCCCCTTTGTCAACTCAACCTTTTTCCCGTTTTCATCTTTGATATACGGGAAACGGATGTCCGCATTGTTATACATTGAATATATTTCGGACGAGGCCTCCGCCATTTCCCCGGCCAGCGCAAGGATCTGCTCCTCCCTGCCGGTTAAAATGTGAGCTTTCATTCTTAAGTTGGATGCAATAAAATGCTTGTATGGCTCTAATTCTTTATTTTCAGCAAGAAATTTATTCAGTACAGCTTCATCCATTGCGACTATCTCCGGCACTATGAAAGAAATTGCGGCTGACGCTTCGGTCAGGAGCGCCATAGCCCTGTCGGTATAAGCCTGAAAAGTCGCATTGCCGTTGTCTTCATCTCTTCTCATCCGGGCATATGCAAAAACAGTCTCGGCTTTTGACATCAATTCCTCCGTATCCCTTTGACAGGCAACAAGAGTTGCAGAATCGGCAGCAAGTTTTCCGTGATATTTCTCGATATCCGAAATCATTTTTCTTACTTCGTTGAAGCCCTCTTCCCACAATTTGTCGCTTGCATATAAATCCTCCAATTTCCATTTATATGCCTTGTCGATCGAATCCCTGGACGGCAAGGCGCCGTTTTTATTTGCCTTCATTTTCAGCCTCCCTGTTAAACTTTGCTTCAGTTTTATTCAATGCATATTTGCAATGCAATATCATAAAGACTGTATCAACCATATAATTATATCAATTATATCAAAAACCGCATTACAATATTATATGATTACTATATATTTTCAGAAACTTTATTTTGAAACCGGGAAATATAGTCTGACTTTTGTTCTTACTTTCGCGGGTGACTGTTTTGAATCAGGATCCTCAGCCTATCTTTTCAATTGACATGGAGAGCGCGCATATAGTAAAATGTATTCTGCTGCACGGGCTCCCGTAGCTCAGTGGATAGAGCAGAGGTTTCCTAAACCTTTGGTCGGAGGTTCGACTCCTCTCGGGAGTACCAAAAACCCGCATCTGCTGTCAGATACGGGTTTTTCATTTCCACGGGATTTAAAATAATCTATTTCCGTTAGCCTTGAGCATCTTTCATCTGCAAAACTTCCTTGACTGCAGATACTATGTCATCACTGCAAAGGCCGTACTCCTTCATAAGTATATCCGGCTCGCCCGATTGTCCGAAGCGGTCCATGACACCTACCATCTTTACAGGAACAGGGCATTTTTGGGCAAGCACCTCTAAAACCGCACTCCCCATCCCTCCCATTACCTGATGCTCCTCAACTGTTACAACCGCGCCTGTCTTCTTCGCAGCTTCAACGATTGAGGCTTCATCTATTGGTTTAACGGTGTGATTGTTTATCACCGCTGCGCTAATTCCCATTTCACCCAGTTTTTTTGCGGCGGCAAGGCTCTCATATACCATAGATCCGCAGGCGATTATAGCGACATCCTTGCCTTCGCGGCAGCAATAAGCCCGGCCTATCTTATAGGGTGTCCCTTCATCAGTTATTACAGGAATTTTTTCCCTTCCGAATCTTATGTAAACAGGTCCGTGTATCGATGCGGCAGCCATCGTGGCTTTTCTTGTCTCGATCGAATCCGCGGGCACAAGCACAGTCATGTTCGGCAGGCATCTCATAATTGCAATTTCCTCCAGCGCCTGATGCGTGGCTCCGTCAGGACCGACCGAAATACCGCCGTGCGCGCCCCCCAGCTTTACATTAAGGTTGCTGTAGCATACCGTTGTTCTTATCTGGTCCCAAGCCCTGCCCGAAAGAAATACGCCGTAATTGGTTACAAACGGTATTTTCCCCATCAATGCCATTCCTGCCGCTATACCCATCTGGTTTTGTTCTGCTATCCCGATGCTGATAAATCTGTCCGGGAACTTTTCGCTGAACCAGTTTACTCTCGTTGAACTTGAAATATCCGCCCCGAGCGCGACAATATCATTGTTTTCGCCGGCAGCCGCTGTAAGGCCTTCGCCGTAACCATCCCTTGTAGGAAGCATTTCCGGATTATTTAGATTTGTGTGAAGTTCAACATTTAGCATTGGTCTTTCTCCCTTCTGCCTGTATTCAGCTCAGCCAGCGCTGATTTTAGCTGTTCTTTATTCGGGGCGACCCCATGCCATCCGCAGACGTTCTCCATGAAAGAAACGCCTTTGCCTTTTATCGTACGGGCGATTATCATTGTCGGTTTTCCTTTGTATTCGGCAGCCTCCCTGAATGCTTTTTCAATTTGGATCACATCGTTCCCGTTTATTTCTATGGTATTCCATTTGAATGCTTTGATCTTATCTGTCAAAGGATCGATGTCCATTACATCCTTCACTTCTCCGTCAATCTGAAGTTCATTCTTGTCGACTATCCCGCATAGATTGTCCAGTTTGTAATGCCCTGC
Organism: Eubacteriales bacterium; assembly: GCA_028703215.1. Classification (GTDB taxonomy): domain Bacteria; phylum Bacillota; class Clostridia; order Acetivibrionales; family STF1-152; genus STF1-152. The sequence goes on along the minus strand of JAQVNH010000008.1, from coordinate 2,891 downwards.
AGCCATTAGGGCTTCCCAGATCTGGCCCTCCTGCATTTCTCCGTCACCCGTCAGGCAATACGTTCTTATTTTATCGCCATTAATTTTTGCCGCCAGAGCGATACCTACGGAAACAGACAACCCCTGCCCGAGCGATCCCGAGGAGACTTCGATCCCGGGCGTTTTATGCATGTCCGGATGACCCTGAAGCATGCTTCCGAACTTTCGCAAAGTTAACAATTCCTTTTTATCAAAGTAGCCGCAATCCGCAAGCACGGCATAAAGCGCCGGACATACATGCCCCTTCGAAAGAATAAACCTGTCACGTTCGCTCCATGACGGATTTTTCGGATCATGCCTCAAAACATTGTTATATAATACGTTCAGTATATCGATACTGGACAGCGAGCCGCCCGAATGACCCGAGCCCGCCTCGCAGAGCATCTCCAATATAGCCGATCTGAGCTCGTTTGATTTTTCCTTCAGCTGAAATTCATTTAGACCTCTATACATTTCATCCCCCTTTATACCTATGTTATTTTTGAGTTATCGGTAGCCGGGATTTATAATTCAAGTCTGGCCCAAGCCTCATTAAGCGTTCTCTTCGCATTCGCTATGACAAGCTCAGGATCCTCATCTCCCCACGGTTTAACTTCAAAGCTTAGAATGGGGGGATCCTTTTTATTTAAAAATCCTGATTTTATAAGAACTCTGAGATATTCGACCAGCTCGTCCACATCGTTTTCGCTGTCCGGAAATCCAAATCTCGGATGTGTGTCTCCATAAGCAATGCAGCTCTTGTCTTTGATAACTGTATTCCCCATATGCGCATGGACCAGGTGTTCTATTATCGGGTAGATCGATTCCTCACAGCTTTCATGCAGCATAGGTATATGACTAAGGTCAGCCATCAATCCGAAGTTGTCATGTTCCTTTTTAACATCCTCAGCAAATTTTTTTGCCAGATTGACCGGTCCGATCAGACTCTTCTTGTCGATATCATAGTCAAATATTTCCAGTATGACCCGGATATCCCCTTTGAGCTTTGCGTAGGCACACAATTCTTTTGTGGATGCCAGCAGAGCACGGTATGATCGTTCTTTGGTTTCTTCCGAATATTTGCCGCTGAGGAATGCAAAGCCCTTTGCTCCCAGCTCATATGCCTCATCTATGCCCTCTTTCAGGGAATCCACGGCTTTTCTTCTCTCTGCCTCATCCAGGTCGTTGATATTCATACCGGTTGTCAGCAGTCTCGGCTGTCCGCCGTATCCCACATGCATATGGCTTATTTCAAGTATTTCACTTACTTCTTTTCTGATTTTTTGGTCCTTGATCCAACTGACCTCGATGGCTGTAAAATAATCGTCACAGGCAATTCTTTTTACCGTTTCCAAAATAGGGCCTTCACCTTTCATGGTCGATGGGAAAGCCATAAAATGGATTATTCCCGGCTTAAAATATTTCAGCATTGGTTCGTTCATGATCGTGTCCCTCCATATTCTTAATGTCTGCTTGTTTTATCAGCGATCATCAGAACTCTCTTGTGATGAAAATTTTGTCCTTCGTAATATCCTTAAGAGTTCTGCATCCTGTCATGCGCATGGCATTTTGCAGTTCCCAGCATATCTTCTGAGAATACAGCTCCACTCCGCGCGCCTCTCCGCCTTCGGCCGCAATGATATACGTCCGGCCTATCATTACAGCGTCTGCGCCCAGCGCAAGCATTTTGAACACATCCTCGCCATGCCGCACACCGCCGTCAACGAAAATTACCATTTCATTTCCTATAACTCTTTTTATCTCTTCAAGCACCTCTACTGTAGCCAGCGCCTGATCCAATACGTTCCCGGCATGGTTTGAGACAACTATTCCCGATGCCCCGCTTTCCAATGCTTTTTCTGCGCCTTTGGCTGACATTATACCTTTTAGGATATAGGGGGTTTTTGTTATTGAAAATATATCCTTTATTGCTTCGGGAGTTTTAGGATAGACTTTTCCTTTGCCGTTGACCGACAAATACGGCAGCCCGACACAGTCGATATCATTAGCAATTGCTATGCATCCGGCTTTGTCAGCCAAAATGATCTTCTTTTGCATTTCCTCTTTATTCCAGGCTTTAATAGCTGGTATGCCCAAACCGTTTCTCTCCGCTATAGCGCGCAGAGGTCCTTCATAAACGCTTTCTCCCGGAGCGTCTAACGTGTCTCCGGTCCATCCGAGACAGCCCGCATCGGAAACGCCGTCTATCAATGCCTTGTTGAAAAAATAATCGCTTTGAAATCGTGTGTTCGGATTGAAATTCTTGACATTGCCAAAGGGAGCCGATGAGACCGGAGCTCTGAATATTTTTCCGAAAAGTTCGATCGAGGAGTCTATTTCACTACCATCTCCGCCATCGTACAAAGTGTCGGTGATGATTTTTATCTGCTGAAGCTTTCTGTAATTTCTTTCGGCAGTTTTTGCCCTTTCGCTCTCCACCCTTCTGCAGTTTACACTGTTGCATTCTCTGCAGCATCTGCATTTCGGAGCCATATGCGGTTTGGCGTTTTCCCAAATGATTTCAAGCTCTTCTCTAATCTCTGGATAAGACATTCTTTGCACGGTTTTCTCTTCCATTTTTTTCACCCCATTTTATATTTTTAAGTAAAAGGGAAAGCAATATTCATTATATCTTAAAATCGATATTATCAGTAATTATCGTATCATAAATCGATGTTTTTTTCGTCTTCTTTATGTTGTTTCATTCAAATATTGCACAAACGTGCTTGCTCAGATTGCAAAGAGAAGGCAATTCAAATATAATGGGTGCGGGTCGTTTTTACACAATGATTTAACTGCAAAGGAGCATATTGCCGTGGGCGTTTTTGCTGAAAAAAAGGGGTTTATTGTTGATATGGATGGCGTAGTATATC
>JAQVNH010000146.1 GCA_028703215.1 Eubacteriales bacterium | reverse complement strand
TAATGAGCATTTTTTCCGAGTGAGATAACCTCGTCTTCAATGATCACGGCTCCGAGCCTTGTTGCCTGCTTTATTCCGTTATCCAGAAGTTCTCTGCCGCTTATCGGTTCGGGAAATCCGTAATAGTTTTCTATTTTCTCCGCTTTTGCAACCTCGCTGTAGCCCTTTCCTATCACAAGTGTATTCAGCTTCGCCCTTGTTGTGTAAAGCGCCGCAGAAATTCCCGCCGGTCCTTTTCCGATTATTATCACATCATACATTTGCCTTATCTCCTTTCTCCTTTTCCTTATCTTCCTGCGCTTTGTTCATTGCCTGATTCCGGAAATCTCATCTGCAATGCCTGTCAGAATGCTTGCTGTAGTTGCAGAGGGTATGTATCCGCGGGCATAGCCTTCGGCATCCACTACAAATGTGACCGGAACCGAATTTACACCGTAATTGTAAAACGCCTGTCCTTCAGTATCCATAAGGACCTGAAGTCCGTAGCCATTTTCTGTAAAATATTTGCTTATGACGGCTTTCGTATCAGTCTTGTTTACAGTCAGGACAATAGCGTCGCCCCTATCTTCAAATATCTTCGCAGCTTTGTTCAATTCGCCCATTTCTCTCATACAAGAGGCGTCTTCCATCGCCCAGAAACTTATAAAGACAGTTCTGCCTTTATAATCTGAGAGCTTTACCGTTTTGCCTTCGAGGTTTGCAAGCTCGATACCCGGAGCAGGGTATAATGTTTCTCCGGATCTTGTTTCTCCGGAATAATTTTGAAAGGACACTGCCGTAGTGCTGTTCCCAAAAAGCTGCATGTCTTCCGGCTTATACTGGTCATATATCAAAAATATAAGAAATATTGCGAGAGCTGCTGTCGCGACCCAGAATAATATTCCAAATATTTTTTTCAAGTGTGTACCTCCCGTTGCATGAAAATTGGTTCGTTGAAAAAGCGCCGGCACCGAGATCGTTTCAACACAATTTATATAAATATATACAGGACTTATATAGTCTTGATATAGCACCGTCTCTTTCTGTGCTGCCTTGCCTCAAAGAACTTCCACAGAGCCTGCACCTTATCGTTGGTTTCAAGCTCCGGACCGGTCTCGGAATATTTAATGCCTTTGCTGATGGCATTTTTTGTGATTTCTGAAAGCATGAGCGCGGTGAGCCCCTTGTTTTGCATGTCGGGTCTGACCGCTATAAGCATCAGATCGAGGCGGTCGCCTTTTTTCAGCGCTCTCAGTATATGTATGAATCCAAAGGGAAACAGCCTGCCTTTTGCTTTTTGGACCGCTTTTGACAAAGAGGGAAGCGTTATCCCGAACGCGGCTATCTTATCATTTTCGTCGTAGATTATTCTTACAAAATCCGGAACGATATAGGAAAAATACTGTTTGGTATATGCCGCGATCTGCCTGTCTGTCAGAGGGACTTCTCCGTAAAGGTCTTTATATGCAACATTGTACAGCTCAAAAATATCCGGCACGATCGGCAGAAAATCCTTTGAGCTTTTTGCCTGAAAGATCCTCAGTTTGTAGCGTTTTATTATTATTTGATTGAGCTGCTCCAGCTTTTCGGGCAGCTTATCCGGAGTTTTGATTTCGTATTCAAACCAGTCAATGTCCTTCATGTAACCATGCTTTTCAATATGCTCCGGATAATACGGGTAATTATATATCGTTATCAGCATGTCAAGCTCTTCGTAACCCTGGAGCATCATGCCCTGACGGTCCATATCGCAAAATCCCAGCGGTCCGTGGATATCAGTACATCCTTTTTCTTTCGCCCATGCTTCAACAGCATCAATAAGAGCCTTTGAAACTTCCATGTCATCAATAAAATCGATCCACCCGAATCTTGCGCGTTTTGTATTGTTGATCCTGTTGTAAATGCTGTTGATTATGCCCGCGATCCTTCCTGCAACCTTGCCGTCTTTGAATGCCAGCCAATACTCAGCCTCGCAGTACTCAAACGCAGGATTCTTATCTTTTCTGAGTGTGTTCCATTCGTCAAAGATAAGCTCGGGCACCTTGTATTTATTATCCTTATATAGTTCAAATGGAAACATTATGAACTTTTTCATATCGGCTCTGGAAACGACTTTTTTGATTTCCACCATTTCTCTCATCTCCGCAAAGTAGTTTATTTCCCGGTTTTCTCTGCTTAAGAGCCGGATACCGGAACCCGACATAGTGCTAATGATATATTCTCAGCTGTTTTTTGTCAATTTACAGCGCGTCGCTTTCCCTGTAATATTTGAATGCCACAAATATGTACGCGTAATAAACCGAGGCGGCAATCGAGAGGAATATCCAGTTGGCCGAAAAAACATAAATCGAATCCGGAAAGTAACTGAGCCCGGTCTCTACGGCTATTATCGCAAGGTCAAAAATGAACATTGCCAGCGACAATTTCCAAAAATGCCTGTCCGCGGTTCTTTTGCCTGACATAAACGGCATACCGCTGCCATTTGCAAGTGCGGGGAGCCAGAATATGGTATTGATCCTGAAAAACATGGCAGCCATGTACAAAATCACCAGGGTCAGCGCCACAATAAAAACCGAGACCGCAAGAACCTCTAACCTGCTGAATATAGGTGCTCTCAGGATTATCATAAGAGGAACAAGCGCTATAGCGACAAACAAGGCCAATATGAAAGATATAAAAGTGTACTTTAATGCAGCTATAACGGTTTTAAGAAAATTCTCTCTGAGTCCCGCAAAATAGTCCTTTATCCCCGAGTTCATACCCGAGGCGGAAAGGTTCATGACACTCATCCAGCCCGGGAGCAAAACGCCGGCCAGGATCGAGGCGGCCGCGGAAATCCCGGCGATAATGAGAATCGCGTATGGCCAAACATCCGGTTTGACCAGATATTGCAAAAAAGTAATAATGTTCTGAAAGAAATCCGCGTCTCCGGTTTCAATAAAGCCCTTGAGAAGAGGGAAAACCGGACTTAGCCTGTTGACTACAGCCGCAATGAGTACTATCACAGAAACGTATATTATGAGGAACGGCTTTTTTATGAGAACTGCGACAGCTTTCAGGAATAATTTCATTTATGCCCCCAAAATCCTTCCATCTTCATCCGTTGATATCCGCTAAATCTTTCCATTCAAAATAGTTTTGAATGGTTTTGAGATTCCTATTGAACACTTCCCATATGCCCTCGGTCTCTAATCCCCTCTTCCAGGCGGCTGCTCCGGCAAGTTTATATTTATGCGCCAGCGATATTTTGAGGTCAATCGAACGCTCATCTTCGACCCATATCATGAATTTGCCTGTTCCTTCGGTGAATTCGGCGTAATATTGTCCGCTGACCTCATCCCAAACGACGGCAGCGCCTTTCTCGGAGATAAGTTCCTTTACATATTCCATTGAATATGCCTTGCTTGTGAGTGTGACTTTACCGTTTTCGTCTTCATTTTGCTCCCACACTCTTATGTAAAAGGGCACTCCCATTATCA
>JAQVNH010000145.1 GCA_028703215.1 Eubacteriales bacterium | reverse complement strand
AGGACTTACAGATAAACCCCTCGACACAGTTGTAACAGGTGTTGAAATGTTCAGAAAACTTCTTGATCAGGCAGTTGCCGGCGACAACATCGGTGTTCTTCTCAGAGGCATCGAAAGAAAACAGGTCGAAAGGGGTCAGGTCCTTGCTAAGCCCGGCTCGATCAAGCCTCACACAAAATTTGCCGGTCAGGTGTACGTTTTGACAAAAGAGGAAGGCGGAAGACATACCCCGTTCTTCAACGGATACAGACCGCAGTTTTATTTCAGAACGACCGACGTTACGGGCGTAGCTAAGCTTCCCGAAGGCGTTGAAATGGTAATGCCTGGAGACCACATCACGATGGAGATAGACCTTATCACACCGATCGCCATGGATGAAGGACTCAGGTTTGCTATCCGTGAAGGCGGAAAAACAGTAGGTTCAGGAACAGTTTCAAAGATATACGAATGATCGATTCCAACAAAAGCTGCTCCGACATTATGCCGGAGCAGCTTTTTTAATTTTCGGATATTTATTGCGTATTTTAGTTATCCGGAATGTACCCGTACGTGTGAAGTGATTTTAAGCGACACATAACTTGCGAACATTATTTTTACTGAATCAAGAGGTATAAAAACAGCAACGCCTGTTATAAGAGCGCTCAGGATGCTTATATCCTGAGACAGCGAAAGCCATATTGATCCAAAAAAATATATACATGCCAGTCCCGCGAACATTGAGCATAAACGCAGAAAAAATGAGGGAGCCTTTTGTGTTTTCCCCATTGCTCCGGAAACAAGAGCAGCCAGTGGAAATGCTGCGATATAACCTCCCGCGGGGCCGAGAAGCGCTGAGGGACCTGCCCGGAATCCTGCAAAAACAGGAATTCCGACGACTCCGAGCAGAATGTAGACGATTTGAGAAAGGGTCCCGACCTTTTTTCCGCCGACCGCTCCTGATAAAAAAACGGCTATCAGTTGTAAAGTAAATGGCACAGGAGAAACAGGCAGAGTAATGCTGATCTGAGACAGAGCTGCGGTCAGTGCGGTAAAAAGAGCTATGAGTGTAAGTTCTGAGGTTTTGAATTTCATATGAGCTCCAGGGAAAACACTTAAAAAATAATAAGCATACCCTACCAAATTAATTACCTGATGTCAATATGACGAAGTTAATGACAGCATCAAAATGAAGAGATGCGTGTCAGGAATGAATTTTTAAATGGTATTATATCGTGTATAATAATATTGAGGTGATAGTTTTGGAAACTGATAATCGAACTGTGGAGAAAAAAATTTACCCTCTGATAGCCATGAGAGGTCTGACGATATTTCCATATATGACTCTTCCTTTTGACATAGGAAGAGACAAGTCGGTAAAAGCCCTGGAAGCATCGATGGAAAGTGAACAGCTGGTTGTATTGGTCACGCAGAAGGATGCCCAGGTCGACTCGCCTGAAGAAAACGAGATCTACAACGTAGGAACTCTTTCAAAAATAAAACAGGTGCTCAAACTGCCCGGGGATACCATCAGGGTTTTAGTTGAAGGGCTTAATCGCGCAAAGATAGAAAACATTGTACAAATAGAGCCCTATTTTAAGGCTGAGATATCCGAGCCTGTTGCCGGGAAGGCAGCGACCAGGATCAAAAGCGCGCAGCTCAAAGCTATGAAAAGACAGGTGATAACCGCCTTTGAGGAATATGCCAAACTCAGCGGAAAAATCAATCCGGACACCGTATTTTCGATAGCCGCAATCGATGATTTTTCACAGATCGCGGATGTCGTGACTGCCCATATACCTTTCAAAACCGAACAAAAGCAACAGATACTCGAGGAATTCAATGCTCTCGACAGAATGAAGACACTTTTGAGAATAATGGCTGAAGAGGTTGAGATACTGGGAATCGAAAGGGAAATAAGCTTTAAGGTACACAAACAGATCGACAAGATGCAAAAGGACTACTATCTCCGCGAGCAAATGAAGATCATACAGCATGAACTTGGAGAAATGGACGGTTCGGCGGGGGAAATGAACGAGTACAGAGAAAAACTCAAACAGTCCGGTCTTCCTCAGGAGGCTGAAAAGAAGGTCCTCAAAGAGCTTGACCGGCTTATGAAGCTCCCTCCCGGCTCGCCTGAGGGTTCGGTGATCCGGACCTATGTTGACTGGCTGCTGGACCTGCCATGGAACAAAAGAACCGAAGAGATAATAGATTTGGACAGGGCAAAGCAAATCCTTGAAGAAGACCACTACGGACTTGAAAAAGTCAAAGAAAGAATACTTGACTACCTTGCAGTAAGGAAAATGAAAAATAATCTCAAAGGACCGATTCTATGTTTGATCGGACCACCGGGTGTCGGAAAAACATCGATTGCAAAATCGATCGCACGCGCGTTAAACAGAAATTATGTCAGGATGTCTCTCGGCGGAGTGAAGGATGAAGCTGAAATAAGGGGACACAGACGTACTTATATTGGAGCTATGCCGGGCAGGATCATTTCTGCGATAAAACAATCGGATTCAAATAACCCTTTGATTTTGCTTGATGAAATCGACAAGATGGGAAATGATTACAGAGGAGATCCGGCATCTGCTATGCTTGAAGTCTTGGACAGCGAGCAAAACTATTCATTCAGAGACCATTATATAGAAGTGCCGTTTCCGCTGACGGATGTCATGTTTATTACAACAGCCAATAATGTGGATAATATTCCCAAACCGCTTCAAGACAGGATGGAAATGATCGAGATATCGGGATATACGGAAGAGGAAAAGGTTCAAATAGCGCTCCGGCACCTTATTCCAAAGCAGCTTGCCGAGCACGGGCTTCTCAAGAGCCGGGTGGTTTTCAACGAGGCTGCGGTCAGAAGCATGATACTGTACTACACAAGGGAGTCAGGGGTCAGGAATCTAGAGCGCGAAATCGCGGCAGCTTGCAGAAAAACCGCAAGGCATCTGCTCTCAAATGGAATAAAGAAAATCACATTAAATGCTGCAAGGATCGAGGAGTTTCTCGGAACAAAAAGATTCAGGAGGGACAGGGCAAACGAAAAAGACGAGATTGGTGTTGCGACAGGACTTGCCTGGACTCCTGCGGGCGGAGACACTCTGAGTATAGAAGCCACGCTCATGGAAGGAAACGGCACTCTTGAGCTTACCGGGCAGCTGGGGGACATTATGAAGGAGTCCGCAAAAACAGCACTTAGTTATGTGCGCTCGAGGGTAGGCAGGTACAATATCGACAAGGATTTTCATAAGAAATACGATATACATATCCATGTTCCGGAAGGCGCTATACCAAAAGACGGACCGTCAGCAGGGATAACGCTCGCAGTCGCTTTGGTTTCAGCGCTTGCCAAACTACCGGTAAGCAAGGATGTCGCAATGACAGGTGAAATAACTTTGAGAGGAAGAGTGCTGCCTGTAGGAGGGCTGACGGAAAAAATCCTGGCAGCCAACAGAGTGGGGATACACAGGATAATCCTTCCCGAGGAAAATAAAAAGGAC
>JAQVNH010000144.1 GCA_028703215.1 Eubacteriales bacterium | reverse complement strand
CGGGGCGAGAATACATGAAGGGATCGACGCGCTCAGCGGATATGGCGACATATTTTTCAGAAATACCCGCGCATCGGGAGTCATACCGCAGATATCTCTTATAATGGGGCCTTGCGCCGGGGGCGCATGCTATTCGCCGGCTATAACGGACTTTATATTTATGGTGCAAAATACCGGACAGATGTACATTACCGGTAATCAGGTCGTCAAGGCAGTAACGGGAGAGGATGTCACACTTGAGGCGCTCGGCGGCGCGGCCGTGCATAATTCTGTTAGCGGCGTAGCCCATTTCAAGTGCGCTACCGAAGACGAATGCACTGAAGAGCTCAAAAGGCTGATATCATTCCTGCCGGACAACAATCTTTCGGGAACCCCGCAGTACGATTGCGGCGATGACCTGAACAGATTGGCCGAGGATATGGCTGATATCATACCGGATGAAATAAACAAGGCCTATGACATGCTTGAGGTTATAAAAAGGGTCGTTGACAACGGTGATTTTCTTGAGATACAAAAGTACTTTGCGGGCAATATTATAATAGGACTGGCCAGAATAAACGGCAGAAGCGTGGGAATAGTAGCAAATCAGCCCAGAATAATGGCCGGAAGCCTTGATGTCAACTCATCCGATAAAGCCGCAAGGTTTGTAAGATTCTGCGATTCATTCGGGATACCTCTTGTTACTTTTACCGATGTGCCCGCATTTCTTCCCGGAGTCGCTCAGGAACACAGCGGCATCATAAGACATGGCGCGAAGCTTCTCTTTGCTTTCGCCGAAGCGACTGTGCCGAAGATAAATGTGATAATCAGAAAAGCGTACGGCGGCGCATATATTGCCATGAACAGCAAAACGCTCGGCGCAGATATCGTATTTGCATGGCCGACAGCGGAAATTGCTGTCATGGGAGCTGAAGGAGCTGCAAATATAATCTTCAGAAAAGAAATAGCCGAATCTGATGATCCTATCGAAACGAGAGTTCAAAAAATAGAGGAGTACAGGACAAAGTTCTCCAATCCTTATGTTGCGGCTGCCGGAGGATATGTCGATGACGTTATAGATCCAGCGACAACAAGGCAGAGACTGGCAAGCGCGCTGGAACTTCTGAAAAGCAAAAGGGAAAATCTTCCCGCAAAAAAACACGGGAACATCCCGCTTTAGAATAAAGCAAGTCAAATGCTAATTTATGTTAATAACAGAATCGGAGGCAAGATATGAAAAAGTTTTCAATAAAGGTCAACGGAAATGAATATGAGGTCGAAGTTGAAGAAATAAGGGGAGAAGGCGCGTCATCCGACGCAGCCGCATATAAACCGGCAAGGTCCGCCGAACCTCAGGCCCAGGTCCAGGCTCCGGCAGCTCCGAAGCAATCTGCCGCAAAGCCGCAGCCAAAGCCGAGTGTTATATCTGCCGGCGCTACAGTTATTGAGGCGCCCATGCCCGGAACTGTTTTAAAGGTTTCGGTCAAGCCGGGAGACACTATCAAAAGAGGAGATCTGATGATAGTGCTGGAAGCAATGAAAATGGAAAACGAGCTCGTCTGTCCTGTAGACGGAACGGTCTCGACCGTCAATGCGGTCGTCGGAGCGGCTGTCAATTCAGGCGATGTGCTATTGTCAATAAATTGATATTTTTTGCAAGCCGGAAGGAGTACTTATATAAATGAGAAGAGTTGAAATTACGGAAACAGCTTTAAGAGATGCCCATCAGTCTTTGATAGCTACGAGGATGAAGATAGAGGAAATCCTGCCTATTGTAGAAAAGCTTGACAATATCGGGTATCATTCGCTTGAAATGTGGGGAGGGGCAACATTTGACTCGTGCCTCAGATTTTTGAACGAGGATCCGTGGGAAAGACTGAGAAAAATCCGCTCAAAAGCAAAAAAGACCAGGCTTCAAATGCTGCTGAGGGGACAGAATATTTTGGGATACAAGCATTATGCCGATGATGTGGTCGAATATTTTGTACAGAAATCTATTTCGAACGGAATCGATATTATAAGGATATTTGACGCTTTAAACGATCCCAGGAACATAGAAACGGCAATTAAAGCGTGCAAAAAAGAAGGCGGACACGCTCAGGGCGCTGTTTGCTATACAATAAGCCCCGTTCATGATCTTCAGCATTTTATAAATGATGCGAAGAAGCTTGTGGAAATGGGCTCAGATTCTATATGCATAAAGGATATGGCAGGCTTGATGCTTCCTTACGAAGCATATGAACTTGTAAAAGGTTTAAAGGAATACATAAAGGTTCCGATACAGCTGCATACTCATTACACGAGCGGTGTCGCTTCCATGACTTATCTTAAGGGAATAGAAGCCGGCGCGGACATAGTTGACTGCGCGATATCTCCTCTTTCGATGGGAACTTCACAGCCTCCTACGGAACCCCTGGTCGCAACACTCAAGGGGACACAATACGACACGGGTCTGGATCTGCCCTTGCTGAGCGACATTGCGGCATATTTCAGACCTCTGAGAGAGGAATATCTCAGAAGCGGTTTGATGGATGCAAAGGTAACCGGTGTTGATGTAAATGCGCTAATGTATCAGGTTCCCGGAGGAATGCTTTCCAACCTGGTATCTCAGCTCAAGGAAGCCGGGAAGAGCGACATGTTCAATGAAGTTTTGAACGAGATCCCCAGAGTCAGAAAGGATTTCGGCTATCCTCCTTTGGTAACGCCCTCAAGTCAAATCGTCGGAACACAGGCATTGCTGAATGTTCTTAGCGGCGAGAGATATAAAATGGTGCCAAATGAATCAAAAGCGCTGGTAAAGGGAGAATACGGCAAAACGCCCGCGCCGATTCCGGATGAGATACTGAAGCTTATTTTAAATGACGAAAAGCCGATCACTCAAAGACCTGCGGATTTTATCGCACCTGAGCTAGATAAGATAAGAGGCGAAATAAAGGAATTTATCGAACAGGACGAAGATGTGCTTTCATATGCTTTGTTTCCTCCTGTCGCGAAGAAATATTTCGAGTACAGACAAGCAAAGAAATATGGAATAGACAGCGAACTGGTCGACTATAAAAACATGACACACCCGGTCTGATATTTTCCCTTGCAGGTATCTTTCCGAACCTGTGCGATATCAGCATCGGTTAGGCGTTTTTTGCGTTTTAACAGCTGTAATCATTATTTTACAATATGGAAAAATGACGGGGGGTAATTTATTTGAATTGGTCGGTAGTAGCAATTTTGATTTCAGCACTGGCGCTTGCCATGGCGGGATGGCTTTACTTATGGGTAAAATCAAGGCCTTCGTCAAATCCTGAAATCGCCAGGATAGGTTCTCTTATAAGAGACGGCGCTAACGCATTTTTGACCAGGGAATACAAAATACTTGCGATATTTGTTTCTGCGGTCGCGGTGCTTATACTTGTATTTCTGCCTCATCCTATATGGAAAGGGTCAGCTTCGGATAATATTATGATGGCAGTTTCATATATTTGCGGCTCCGTGCTCTCGGCACTTGCGGGTAAAATCGGCATAGCCGTAGCTACGAT
>JAQVNH010000007.1:1663-14241 GCA_028703215.1 Eubacteriales bacterium | reverse complement strand
CGGTTGAAGCAGGCTCGCTGGGAAAAATTCTTAAAGAAAATCCGGACGCCGCAGGTGTCGTTTTGACAAGGCCGACATATTACGGAGTATGCTCTGATTTGGGAGCAATCATAAAAATAGCACACAGTTACGGCAAACCGGTAGTTGTTGACGAGGCACACGGCGCTCACCTGGGTTTTGCGGATTATCTGCCTGAAAGCGCAATGGATATAGGTGCCGACATAAGTATTCAAAGCACCCATAAAACTCTTCCCGCTCTTACTCAGACAGCATTGCTTCACTCGCGCGGAAACAGGATAGACATTGAGCGCCTTGAATATTATCTCAAAGTATTTCAGACGACCAGTCCCTCTTACCTTCTTATGGCAAGCATAGATATTTGCCGGGCAATAATTAAAAAAGACGGTAATCGTCTGCTTGTAAAACTTCGCGGGTATATTGACTCGATGGCAAAGCAAATTGAAAACTGCGGATGTGTTCGAATGATGCAAACCAAAGATCTTGCCTTTGGTTCAAGACAGGATGTCACAAGGCTCGTATTAAATTTTGAAGATGCCGGACTAAGCGGGTTTCAGGTAAGCAGGATACTGAGAAATGATTATAGGATCCAGGCTGAGATGGCGGATCTCTATAATGTGGTATTTATCTCTTCGGTCTCTGATAATAAAAAAGATATTGAAAAGCTGACTTTGTCCCTGCTGAAAATATGTAAATCAATAAAACAGCCGGCCGTCCGGGGGAATAATATGCCTGATTTGCCTCCTGTGCCGGACAGGATAATTCCGCTTAGGGAAACAACGGAGCATGCGGCGCAAAAGATCCTGCTGAAAAATGCGAACGGACTTGCAGCCGCAACGATGCTGACGCCATATCCTCCGGGCATACCGCTTGTTTGGCCGGGTGAGGTTATCAGCGAAGATATTATCGCATATTTTGAAGCGGTCGCGGCGCACGGCGGTAAAATCAACGGGGTGAACGGGGACATGCGGGTATCGGTTCTGGGATAGAAGGTAAGATTGCAGCCCGGTTTAGGCTGGGTTATAATAAATATAGGGCAAACAAATAATGCAAACCGGAGCGGATGATGAAGAAGGGGCTTTTTATAACAGTCGAAGGCACCGACGGATCAGGGAAAACAACTCAGTTTCGGCTGATAAGGGATTATATCCGGGAAAAGGGTTTTGATATAGTCGCTGTCAGGGATCCCGGAGGAACTGAAATCGGCGAGAAAATCAGAGGTATTATCCTTGATCCGGAAAATACCGAAATGGAACGACGAACAGAGCTTCTTTTATACACTGCTTCCAGGGCTCAGCTCGTAGCTCAGCTTATTCGGCCGGCGCTTGAAGAGGGAAAGGTAGTCGTTTGCGACAGATTCGTCGATTCGAACGTGGCTTATCAGGGCTACGGGAGAGGCCTGTCACCGGAGTTCATTTTTGAATTGAACAAGGCTGTCACAGATTCTCTTTGCCCGGATCTGACGTTTTTTTTCGACATTGACCCAAAAATCGCTATTACCAGACTTCAGAATTCTGCAGACCGTCTGGAAAACGAAAGCATCGATTTCCACAAAAGGGTTTACGATGGATATTGCAAAATAGCTTCGGATTTTCCGGGCAGAGTAAAACGGATAGATTGCACGAGGAGTATCGAAGAGGTCTTTGAAGATGTAAAAGTGTATTTGGATGAAATCATCGGATGAAAGACCCGGATATCCGGCATTTGCGCAGAAGGAGGATTATCGATATGAAACTTATCCTTGCTGTCGTTCAAGACGAAGATAGCCACAAAGTTATGAATGAGCTTCGCAGCAACAATTTCGGAGCAACAAAATTGAGCTCCACAGGCGGATTTCTGAGGGCAGGCAACACCACTTTGATCGTCGGAGTGGAAGAAGACAAACTTGAAAAAGCGATCGAGATAATCAAAAAACAGTCAAAAAGCAGAAAACAGATCGTAAGTTCCACCATAACGCCGGGCGATGCGCTCGGGATTTTCGTAAACTATCCGATTGAGGTGGTAGTAGGAGGGGCAACAATTTTTGTAATGGATATCGAAAGATTTGAAAAGGTATGACAAAGATATATTCCGGAGGGGAATTTGCCGCTTATCGGATTTGATGAAATAGTCGGACAAAAACATATCATAGATATAATGAGATCTTCGCTGCGAGATGCCAGGGTTTCTCACGCCTACATCTTTGACGGTCCCTCAGGCGTCGGAAAGCGAACGGCTGCAAGAGCTTATGCGGGGGCTCTGCTGTGCGCAGAGCCGCGTGAGAACGGTCCGTGCGGATTGTGCGCGGTCTGTGTGCAATTGGCCTCAAACAACTGCATGGATCTGTATGAAGTGGATATCGAGGAACGCCGCATAGTTATCGACCAAATAAGAAATCTTCAGTCGGATATTATAAAAAGGCCTCTTTATTCCGAAAGAAAAGTCTACATCATCAACAATGCCGAAACAATGACCGGAGAAGCTCAGAACGCTTTGCTTAAAACTCTTGAGAATCCCCCCGGGTACGTTGTGCTGATACTTGTGACCTCTAATTATGACGCTCTGTATCCAACGATAAAATCAAGGACGGTAAGGTACAGCTTCAGGAGAAATTCGCGGGACGAAGTGAAACTGATTCTTGATAAAAAGCTTGGCCCAAATTTTCCGCATAGGGATTTTTTAGAGGCATATGCAGACGGAGCGGCCGGAGCAGCTCTTGATATGAGCATGGTCGAGGGGTTGCCGGAAGCAAATGAAGAGATTATCAATGTCATCTTCTTGCTGAAAAAAGGCGGCGTCAGCCAAATAATAAAGGCATATCAGTTTTTTGAAAAACACAAGGAGGTATACCCCGTGATCTCCAAAATGATGCGTTTTGCATTCAGGGATCTTCTTAATGCAAGGATCGGCGGGGCTGAGGGCGAGTTGATAAACAACGATAAAAAAGATATTATACTTAGGAATGCGCCGGATTTTTCGACAGCTTCGCTGCTCAATTGCATTGACGCCATTGACGAGTCGGAAAGGGCGCTGAACTCAAACACTAATTTTGAACTTATGATAAAGGTCATGTTATTAAAGATGCAGGAGGAAATGAGTCAATGACACAAGTAGTGGGTGTTCGGTTTAAAAGCGTCGGAAAGGTTTATTACTTTGATCCCGGCGAGCTTGACATAAAACAGGGAAACCATGTCATCGTGGAAACAGTCCGCGGCGTCGAGTTTGGAGATGTCGTGATCGCAGGCAGGGAGGTCGGGGAAGAAGAAATAGTATCTCCTCTGAAAAAAGTGATGCGGATAGCCGATGAAAAGGATATAAAGACAGAAGAAGAAAACAAGCGCAAGGAAAAGGAAGCGTTTGACACGTGCCTTGAGAAAATAAAAAAGCATAATCTCGAGATGAAGCTTGTCGACGTGGAATATACCTTTGACAATAACAAGATACTTTTCTATTTCACTGCTGACGGAAGAGTCGATTTTCGCGAGCTGGTCAAGGATCTTGCGTCAGTTTTCAAAACCAGGATCGAACTGAGGCAGATAGGGGTTCGGGACGAATCAAAAATGATGGGCGGGATGGGTATTTGCGGAAGAGCGCTTTGCTGCAGCTCATTTCTCGGCGAGTTTCAGCCGGTTTCGATAAAAATGGCTAAGGAACAGGGTTTGTCTCTCAACCCTGCAAAGATTTCCGGATCATGCGGCAGGCTCATGTGCTGCCTGAAATATGAACAGGAAGCTTATGATGACGCGGTAAGAAGAGCTCCGAGGATAGGAGCGCTGATTGAAACTCCCGACGGACAGGGAACAGTCATCGAAGTAAATCTTCTCAAAGAAAACGCAAAGGTTAGATTTGAGAAAAATGACGGAACTGTCGTTCGCAATTATAAACTTGATCAGATAAAGGTCATAAAAGATACCAGGGCAAAGGTTCCGGAAGAGGAAGTCGTCGACGCGGAGCTCAAGATCCTTGAGGACGAGCCGGGCTTTATCAGGGAATAAAAAACCTCGGTATATTTGCAGGGTAAATCCCACTGAGAAAATCGCCATGGAAATCAGTATGACAAACGGTTAAAATCGCCGTCTGATTTACTTTGCAAATTAAATCGGCGATTTAGCAATTTAGCATAATAAAGCATTGACAAAGCTTTTGAGTAATTATAAAATGACAAGAATTTATAAATTATAAAATATCAGGAGGAATAAAATGAAAAAGTTATTATGCGCTTTACTGGTCTTGGTTACGACAATGTCATTCATTTTCACCGGATGTTCGGGGAATAATGACAACGTGATCAAAATAGGGATCAATTATGAACTTTCAGGCGAAGTCGCTTCTTACGGTCAGGCTTCAGTCGACGGCATAAAGCTGGCTGTTGAGGAAATCAACAAAGCCGGCGGAATAAACGGAAAACTCATAGAGCTTGTCGAGTATGACAACAAATCCGACAAGGCGGAAGCTACGACGCTTGCCACAAAGCTGATGACCAGGAATAAGGTTGTAGCTGTTCTGGGCCCGGCAACTTCCGGAGCCTTCAAAGCCACCATTCCGGTTGCCAATGAAAACAAAATACCCGTTATTTCAGGATCAGCTACGGCAGACGATGTTACAGTCGATGCCAACGGAGTAAAGGAATACGCTTTCAGGATATGCTTCAATGACTCGTATCAGGGAATTGCAATGGGTCAGTATGCTCTGAATAACCTTTCCAAAACTAAGGCTGTCATAATCATGGACAGTTCAAGCGACTATGCAAAAGGGCTGGCAAAGAACTTCAATGAAGCATTCAAAGCCGGCGGCGGCAGCATCGCAGCTGAAGAAGCGTATGTTGCGGGAGATACAGATTTCAACGCTATTATTACCAAGATAAAGGGTTTGGACTTTGACGTGATTTTCATCCCGGGATACTATCAGGAAGCCGGACTCATAATCAAACAGGCACGCGAGCAGGGAATAGACGTTCCGATCCTCGGAGCTGACGGCTTTGATTCGCCGGTTCTTCTTGAACTCGCAGGCGCTTCAAATTTAAATGACATTTATTTCTCAAATCATTATTCATCACTTGATAAGGATCCTTCGGTTCAGAGCTTTATAAGCGCCTTTAAAGCTGAGTTTAATAAAGAACCAAATGCTTTTAACGCGCTGGGATATGATCTTGCAAAGTTTGTAATTGCGGGAATCGCAAATGCCGAAGGCGAAGTCACCGGCGAATCCGTCAAGACTGCACTAGCGGATACAAAGGACTTCGTCGGAGTAACCGGTTCATTCAGTATTGATGAGAACCACAACCCCGTTAAGGCAATAGTAGTCATTCAGCTTACCGACGGTGTTCAGAGTTCAAGCGAAAGAGTCAGCCAGTAATAAGGCAAGTATATCGCGACAGCATATAAGTGAGGGCATCTTACGCCCTCACTTATATGCATTTAATCATTCAATAGAAAAGTCCGTTAAGAGAAAGAAGTGATAAAGATCGAACAGTTTTTGCAGCAAGTCTTTAACGGAATAACGCTGGGCAGCATTTATGCACTGGTTGCCTTAGGCTATACCATGGTATACGGAATTATAAAGCTGATTAATTTCGCCCACGGCGGCATATATATGATAGGCGCCTATGTGGGTTATTTCTGTATGACTTTCCTGAAAATCGGATTCTTCCCATCTCTGCTGAGCGCAATGACAATTTGCACTCTTCTCGGAGTCACAATAGAAAAAATAGCTTACAAACCATTGAGAAATGCCACAAGGATCGCCGCGCTCATAACAGCTATTGGTGTTTCCTTGTTTATTGAGTATGGAACTATGTTTTTTGTTAAGGCTGATGTCCGCTCTTACCCTGCATTGACCGGACTTCTTGCACAGAAGTTTGCAGTCGGCGGCTTTAATGTTTCGATGCTGCAGGTCCTGATCCTGGTTATTACAGTTGCTCTGATGTTCCTGCTTCAGATTACGGTCAAAAAGACAAGAATAGGAAAGGCTATGAGAGCTGTCTCGCTTGATAAGGACGCTGCAGAACTCATGGGTATAAATGTCAATTCGACAATAACATTCACCTTTGCCATAGGGTCCGCTCTCGCAGGTGCGGCAGGCGTGCTTGTCGGCATTTATTATACTTCCATCAACCCATTGATGGGAACAATGCCGGGACTAAAAGCATTTATCGCCGCGGTATTCGGCGGAATAGGGCTCATCCCGGGCGCTATGATCGGCGGCTATTTTATAGGAATGGTCGAGGTCATGGTTTCAGGCTACGGAAATTCTATGTACAGGGACGCGGTGGTATTCGGCATACTTATACTTGTGCTTATAGTAAAACCGGCAGGCTTGCTGGGCAAAAACACCAGGGAGAAGGTGTAGACAGTGGCTGGATTCTTTAAAAAAAGCTGGGCGGTTAAACTGGTTTCACTGGCTTCGGTCTTCATTCTGGTGCAGCTGCTGATTTCTGCAGGTTTTATAGATTCTTACATTCAGGCTACGATTGCGACCATATGCATCAATATAATACTTGCCGTCAGCCTTAATCTTATTACCGGCTTCACAGGGCAATTTTCACTTGGACATGCGGGATTTATGTCTATTGGGGCATATGTGTGCGCAATAATAACGCTGAGGATCGGAACCACGGGAAGCTTCATTCTGGGTGTGTTTGCCGGAGCGATAGCCGCAGCGCTCGTTGGATTTCTGGTAGGTTTGCCGACTTTGCGGTTAAAGGGAGATTATCTGGCAATTGCGACCCTGGGCTTGTCCGAGATTATCAGAATAATATTTACTAATCTCAAGATTACGAACGGAGCTGCCGGATTAAGTTATATCCCGAGGTTCGTCAACTGGTTTTGGATATTCATTTTTACCGTCGGAACAGTCCTTCTGATTGTCAATTATATCAAGTCATCACATGGGCGGGCTTGCATTGCGATTCGCGAGGATGAGATAGCATCTGAAGCAATGGGGATCAACTCCACCAGATACAAGGTGACTGTTTTTACGATCGGAGCGTTCTGCGCGGGAATCGCGGGAGCGCTTTACGCCTCGTATTTTTATGATATTGCGCCGAAAACATTCGGCTTTCTTAAATCTATAGACGTGCTTGTTATTGTTGTTTTCGGAGGACTGGGCAGCATATCCGGCTCTATTCTGGCAGCAATTGTGCTGGCGCTGATATCGACTTTTCTTCAGTCCTTTTCGGAAATACGCATGATACTTTATGCTTTGATGCTCATAATAATAATGATTTTCAGACCTCAGGGACTTATGGGATCCAAGGAGCTTTCACTATCGCTGTTCAAGAAAGCCGGGAAGCTGTTTTCAAAGAAGGAGAGGGTATAGAACATGGCTATTCTTTCCGTAAAAAAGCTTACCAAATCCTTCGGAGGACTTACCGCAGTATCAAACGTCAGTTTTGAAATCGAAAAGGGCGAGCTTATTGGCCTGATAGGCCCAAACGGCGGCGGTAAAACCACGGTATTTAATCTTTTGACAGGCATATATGTGCCTACCTCTGGCACAGTGGAACTCATAAAAGAAGGCAAAGCAAAACAGCTTCAGGGGCTGAAGCCTTATACGATTTGCAGGCATGGTCTTGCAAGGACTTTCCAGAATATCAGGCTGTTCAAAGACCTGACCGTACTGGACAATGTCCGTATCGCAATGCACAAGAATGTAAAGTATGGACTTATTTCAAGCTTTCTGCATCTTCCTTCCTACGTGAAGGAAGAAAAGAAACTGGTGCAAAAAAGCATGGAGTTGCTGACAATACTGAAACTCAATGAAAAAAAGGATGAGTTTGCAAAGAATCTTCCATACGGCGAGCAGAGACGTCTTGAAATAGCGAGAGCTCTTGCTGCTGAACCGACATTGCTGCTGCTTGACGAACCGGCTGCGGGAATGAATCCGGCCGAAACTTCCGATCTTAAGGAATTGATTGCATTGATCAGGGATAAGTTCAATCTAACGGTGCTTCTTATTGATCATGATATGTCTCTGATAATGAATATCTGTGAACGAATATATGTACTTGACCACGGAATGCTTATTGCAAACGGCACTCCCGAAGAAATCAAAAGAAACAAGCTTGTAATTGAAGCGTATTTGGGAGAGGATGTGGGCGATGCTTGAGATAAAGGACCTTTACGTCCACTTTGGAGTTATAAATGCAATAAAGGGAATTTCGCTGAAGGTAAACGACGGCAACATTGTGACGCTGATCGGCGCTAACGGAGCCGGCAAGACAACAACGCTCAGAACAGCGTCAGGCCTGAAAAAACCTGCAAGCGGTCAGATATTGCTTGACGACGAGGATATCACGCATACGTCAGCACAGTACAGGGTGCAGCGCGGAATTTCTCATGCCCCTGAAGGAAGGCGCGTATTCCCGACAATGACAGTACTTGAAAATCTTGAACTGGGAGCATTTCTGCGAAAAGACAAGCAGGGAATAAAAGCCGACCTGAAAAGAGTCTATGAGCTGTTTCCGAGACTTCATGAAAGAAGAAGACAATCAGCAGGGACTCTTTCAGGCGGAGAGCAGCAGATGCTCGCGATTGGCAGAGCGCTTATGAGCAGACCCAGGATTTTATTCCTTGACGAGCCGTCAATGGGTCTTGCTCCATTGCTGGTACAGGAAATATTTCGTATAATAAGGGATATAAACAGCACAGGCACAACAATTCTTTTGATAGAGCAGAATGCCAGCATGGCGCTTCAGATAGCTGATTATGCTTATGTAATGGAAACGGGCTCGATTGTTATTTCCGGCTCAGGAGCAGAACTGATGCAGAGTGAGGATATCAAAAAAGCTTACTTGGGAGGATGAGACAATTGTTTGTTAAGAACAAAATGACTGCAAATCCATTTACCATTTCACCTGACCAGAATATCCCGGACGCCCATGAAATAATGTCCACTCACGGAGTGAAAAGGCTGCCGGTTATCAAAAACGGCAAACTGGTGGGGATAGTATCAAGGGAGGATATCATAAAAGCGTCTCCTTCAATGGCGACCACCTTCAGCATCGGCGAAATAACGTATCTTCTTTCCAGGACAAAGATAAGTCAAATAATGAAGAAAAATCCCATTTCAATAAAATCAAGCGCGTTGCTTGAAGAAGCGGCGCTTCTTATGCGGGACAATGCCATCGGTTTTCTTCCGGTGGTCGATGACGAAAAGCTTGTGGGAATCATAACTGAAAGCGATATTTTCGACTCGTTCATTGAAATGCTCGGCTTCCGTGATCCGGGAACAAGGCTTACAATCGAAGCGGATGATGAACCGGGCATCCTTTCAAATTTAACCAGAATTATCGGAGATCATGGCGCCAACATAACCCATGTAGCGGTCTACCGCGGTTCAAGCGGCAAAAGTTCTGTTGTTGTGGGCGTTAATTCGCTCAACACGGTCGAAATGGAAAAAACCATCGAGAAGCAGGGATTCAAAATAATATATAAAATTCATAACAAAGGCTGACCCTGCCAATTTCTTAAAAATCCCGGGACAGAATTTTAACTTTTTACATGTCAAACTATAATCGGTTGTCTTGTCTAGTGCGGAATTTACACGGAGAATTTACAGAACAGAAAAATGATTGCATTATATTGCTTTTTTAATACATATGCTATATAATGCATCACAGAAAATTGGTGACCGAAAGGCTTAACTTCAAGGAGGTGTAAGGTTTTGTCATATCATATCACTGAAGAATGCATCAGCTGCGGAGCATGTGAGGCGGAATGCCCCGTATCCTGTATATCAGCAGGAGAAGATCAGTATATCATAGACGAGGATGCATGCATCGATTGCGGCAACTGCGCGGAAGTGTGCCCGGTCGATGCGCCTCAGCAAAGGTAGATCAGATCGGTGTTAGGCTCATGTAATAAGCCTGGCAAGGCAGAATAAAAAGGAATTGATACAAAAGGGGACCAGAGCTAATCCGGTCCCCTTTTGATAAAAAAACCAGGGGGACAGGTTTAGTGGCTCTTTTTATATGATAAACTTTTAGTGGATAAACCGGTCCGGTTTTGATAGAACATTTGAAACATGGGTGTGGTAATCTATGCTGCTGAACGAAAACGAACAAATCGATGATCTGCAGTGTAAAGGCCTTAAGCTTATACAGAGAGCAGGAGGATTTCGTTTTGGAATCGATGCGGTGCTGCTGGCGAATTTTGCAAAAACCGCAAAAGCGAGCAAAATAGTTGACTTGGGTACTGGAACGGGCATAATCCCTGTTTTACTGGCGGGAAAGACAAAAGCGGAGCATATCACCGGAATTGAAATATTGCCGGAAATCGCTGAAATGGCAAAAAGAAGCGTCGCGCTCAACAAGCTTGAAAAAAGAGTCGAGATACTTAATATGGATTTAAAAGACAGCGCAGGATTTCTTGGGTTCGAATATGCTGACATGGTAGTCTCGAATCCGCCGTATGTCAACGCGGGCTGCGGCTTGTTGAATGATTCCGGTGACAGGTCGGTGGCAAGACATGAAATAATGTGCACTCTGGATGACGTGGTAATGGCTGCATCGAATCTCTTGAAAAACAAGGGGCAGTTCAACATTATTCACAGGCCGGAACGCCTTGTTGATGTGATTTGCGCAATGAGAAAACACAATATTGAGCCAAAACAGATGCAGCTGATTTATCCGGGGGAAGGGAAAAGTCCGAACCTGGTTTTGATAAGAGGATTTAAAGCGGGGAATCCGCAAATAAAAGTTCTTGAACCCCTGTATATATACAACCGGGACGGAAGCTACAGCGAAAAATATTTACATATGGTGGGTGATATATGAACGGCTTCGGAACACTCTATCTTGTTTCAACTCCTATCGGAAACATGGAGGATATAACGCTGAGGGCGATCAGGGTAATGAAAGAGGTTGACATGATAGCCGCCGAGGATACCAGGCAGACCGTCAAACTGCTTAACCGATATGACATAAAAACACATATGACAAGTTATCATGAGCACAATGCCAGGACCAAAGGCGAATTTATCGTCAATGCTCTCAAAGAGGGCAAAAATATAGCGCTTGTATCTGATGCCGGAACACCCGGGATATCCGACCCCGGAGAAGACATCGCAATAAGGGCAATAAAGGAAGGCATTACAGTTACCCCTGTTCCGGGCGCGTCCGCAGTGCTTCCCGCACTTCTGCTGTCGGGTTTCACAACAGACAGGTTTGTTTTTGAAGGCTTTTTATCAAAGAAAAAATCCGACAAGAAAAAAGCGATCGAAGCTTTGACAAACGAAATCAGGACGGTTGTGATCTATGAATCGCCGCACAAGCTTTTTGAAACATTGCAGATGTTTGCGGAAAAATTTCCCGAGCGTAATATATCAGTTATAAGGGAAATGACTAAAAAATTTGAACAGATCTGGAGCGGGACAGTAAAAGAAGCCGTTGCGAAATACTCTGTTGAGTCCCGGCGGGGAGAGTATGTGATAGTACTTGAAGGCGTGGATGAAAAAGAATTAAAAAACAGGGGATTTAGAGAATGGGACGGCATAACGTACGAAGAACAGTATCGCTCTTATCTCAAGCAGGGATTGGAAAAGAAGGAAGCGATGAGAAAAATCGCCGAAAGCAGGGGCGTCAGCAAAAGAGAAATCTATAGGATAATTAATTTGGATAAAGGCATGAACTTTAATAAAGGCAGCAACGACTCTGATGTGTAATATATGAAATGAAAAAAGCCCGGCTTCTTGCCGCCGGGCTTTTTATTGTATCGCTATTTTGATTTCTTTAGTTCCCTGATACATGAAGGACAAATCCTTTTGCCCATGTAAGTGGTGACATCCCTTGCATCTCCGCAGAAAATGCAGGACGGCTCATATTTCTTGAGGATGATAGTGCTTCCGTCAACAAATACTTCCATAGGATCTTTTTCGGCGATTTCGAGAGTGCGTCTGAGCTCTATAGGCAGCACGACTCTTCCAAGTTCGTCGACCTTTCTGACAATACCTGTCGATTTCATTCTAAACCCTCCTATTGGTTTATAACATTTTTATATCGTGTAGCTAATGATACTATAAAATGTAAGAATTTGTCAAATAAATGGGAATTGAAAAAAGAGGCATAAAATTGTATGATATACTAAACAAAAAGCGCACTCAGTTCCGTTAAGGGGGATTCGAATTGGCAAAAAAAACCTTCTACATAACAACACCCATATACTATCCGAGCGACAAACTGCATATCGGACATTCATATACCACAGTTGCCGCAGACGCTATCGCAAGGTACAAAAGAATGAGGGGCTTTGACGTAATGTTCCTTACCGGAACCGACGAACACGGTCTGAAAATGCAAAGAACCGCTGGGAAAAAAGGCGTAGGGACAAAAGAATATGTTGACGGAATTGTCAGCGGAGTCAGGGAACTTTGGAAACTGCTTCTGATCTCAAATGACAAATTTATCCGCACCACAGATGAATATCATGAAAAAGCGGTTCAGAAAATATTCAAAAAATTGTATGACAACGGAGATATCTACAAGAGCGAATATGAGGGATGGTATTGCACGCCCTGCGAATCATTCTGGACGAATACGCAGCTCATCGACAAAAAATGCCCCGATTGCGGAAGAGAAGTTGAAC
>JAQVNH010000007.1:0-1653 GCA_028703215.1 Eubacteriales bacterium | reverse complement strand
ACTGATGAAAGAGGAAAGCTATTTTTTCAGACTTTCAAAATACAGGGACAGGATAGTTGAATATATCGAGAGCCATCCGGATTTTATTCAGCCCGTCTCGCGAAGAAACGAAATGCTCAATAATTTTTTAAAACCCGGGCTTGATGACCTTTGCGTGACGAGGACATCTTTCGACTGGGGCATACCGGTCACTTTTGATGAAAAGCACGTCATATATGTCTGGATTGACGCATTGTCCAACTATATAACTGCTTTGGGATACATGTCCGATGATGATTCCCTGTTTAGGAAATACTGGCCTGCGGATGTGCAGCTTATAGGGAAGGAGATCGTGAGATTTCATACTATTATCTGGCCGGCAATGCTGATGGCGCTCGGCGAAAAGCTGCCTGAAAAAGTCTTCGGCCACGGCTGGCTCGTTCTGGATGGCGGAAAAATGTCAAAATCCAAGGGCAATGTTGTTGACCCGGTAATACTTGTGAATAAATACGGAGTGGACGCAGTCAGATATTTCCTGTTAAGAGAGGTCCCTTTCGGCTCAGACGGCAATTTTTCAAATGAATCATTGATAGCAAGAATAAATTCGGATCTGGCAAACGATCTTGGCAACCTTGTCAGCAGGACGGCTTCAATGGTAGACAAGTACTTCGGGGGGGTTATACCTGATGAAAGGGCTTCCGGAGATTTTGACGATGATTTGATAAAAACAGTGATGAAGACTAAAACGATCGTCGAGGACATGCTGGAACAGCTGCAGATCAATACGGCTCTTGCAGAGATCTGGAAGACTATCGCCAGAGCGAATAAGTATATAGATGAATGTATGCCGTGGGTCATAGATAAGGATCCGCTTCGCAAACCTAGACTTGCGGGAGTATTGTATAATCTCCTCGAGAGTATAAGGATAATATCGGTATTTATTCAGCCCTTTATGCCCGAGACTCCGGGTAAAATAAGAAAACAGCTCGGATTGGCCGAAGAGGAGATCTTGACATGGGAAAGCACCGGCAATTGGGGTCTTTATCCTTCCGGAGCCAAAATAATAAGGGGAGATGTGATATTTCCGAGAATCGATGTCAAAAAGGAAATGAAGGAACTCGAAAAGCTTACCGGCGTTCAGCTTGGCGGAGTTAAACCTGATGCAAACCCTGAAAAAGCGTTAAAGGAAGAAATTACGATCAGCGATTTTGCAAAAATGGACTTAAGAGTCGCAAAAGTGATTTTTGCGGAAAAGGTGGCCGGTGCAGACAAACTCCTCAAACTGAGGCTCGAAGTCGGCTCGGAAGTAAGAGAGGTCGTTTCAGGAATCTCAGGGTACTACAGTCCCGAAAAGCTTGTGGGCAAGAATGTTGTTCTATTGGCAAATCTTGCTCCGGCAAAGATCAGAGGGATCGAATCAAAGGGCATGATACTTGCCGCCTCAAATGACGAAGATCTTAAAATAGTGACAATCGATGGAGACATCGAGACCGGGTCAGGGGTTTCCTGAACGTCAAACATACTTTCCGGGGGAGCATAATGCTTTTTGAAACACACGCTCATTATGATGACAGCAGATATGATCCAGACAGAGACGATGTTATCAATAATGCACACGATAAGGGAGTTTCTTATATAATAAATATCTCCAGCGATAAAGATTCGATCGGGGAG
>JAQVNH010000143.1 GCA_028703215.1 Eubacteriales bacterium | reverse complement strand
GACGGTATTGACAGCCCCGATTTTTTCCGCCAAAGGGTCAAGCTCATCCAGCAAAGGTATGATTGCAACTTTATTTGGTTTGGTCAGCGCAAAACCCGCATAATTCATATGGCGAATAGCTCGGACTATGTCACTTAGATGCTCTTTGCCGACTTCGATCGGAAAATACTCGAAGTCAAGCCCGCGCTCCCTGAATGCGTCGTTTTGCATTTTTGTTGAAAACGACTGGCGCAGAGGCTCGCCGAGCAGCGATATCAATTTTGTATCCACCGAGATCACGGATAAGCACCTTCCCGGAAATCAACTTTTTAGAACTCACTTTATTGTTACTAACAAGATAATTGTAAATGCCTCGATTGTCAAGAACTGACCCGCTGAAGCAAGGCTGATCCGGCAGCAGAAAAGTTGGCAAAACCTGCGCTTGCGCAAAATATATTATCCTTCCCGCTTGTGTTATAATATATGTATATTATTTTGATGGAGGTATTCTTATGGATGAAAACAATCCGCAGTTTGAAAATTCCCCCCCTGTTTCCAATCAGTATGAACAATATGCTAATCAGCCGGCAGTGGACAGACAGCCGCAGATACAGATGCCGTTCCTCAAAAGCCTTGCCCGATGGGCTTCTTTCAGATCCGTTATGGACATTATTTCCGGCGTGCTCACTTGTTTTGGCGTAATAACCGCGGCCATAGGAGTACTTCAGATCATTGCGGGCGTCAAGCTCATGAACGCTTCTGATGACCTGAAACAGCACATATCAACAGGAGACGATTTCAAAATATCCTCCTCTCTTCAAAACATGCAAAAGTACTTTAAATTCTCGGGAATTGCGACGATCATTCAATTAGCTTTCGGGTTGTTTATCATAATTCTTTATGGCATTCTTATTGCTATATTCATAAATTACTGGAAAGACATGATGCCTGAATTCATGGATCAGTTAAAGCAGTATAGATATTAGTTGATAACTGTCGTTTTATATTCATTGCCGGATTGTCATTATTCGATAATAAAAGGAGAGCTTTCCGCTCTCCTTTTTTTCAGCCGAATATTCAGGTTTCATCTATTTAAACAGCTCATTTATCCTGACAGCTTTTTGAGCATTTCTTCTTCAGTTTTTGTCAGATGCCTGTATTGTCCTTCTTCCAGACTTCCTATCCTCAACGGACCTATGGAAATGCGCTTCAGCGAAAGAACCGGAAATCCTATCGCTTCGCACATGCGCCTGACCTGCCTGTTCTTGCCTTCTCTCAGCTGTATCTCAACAACGCATGTCTGATCTTCAATGACACGCTTTATTTTTATCTTAGCCGGCGCGGTCGTTTCTCCGTCAAGATCCAATCCTTCTTCAAACTTTTTCAAAACTCCTTCCGGAGGGATCCCCTTGATGAGTGCCGAGTATGATTTGTGCACTTCATATGAAGGGTGCGTCAGCTTCTGCGCAAGATCCCCGTCGTCGGTCATCAGCAGGAGGCCCGAAGTATTGTAGTCCAGGCGACCGACAGGATAAAGCCTCTTGTGCTCGCCGCGGAGCAGGTCCATGACGCTCGGTCTCGAAAACTGTTCTTTTGCGGTGGTTATGTATCCTTTGGGTTTATTCATCATTATGTAAGTATGGTCAACGGTCAGCTTAACTTCCCGCCCGTCGCACACAACGACATCGCCCGGGGATACTTTTGATCCGAGCTTGTCGGCTATCGATCCGTTTACGGAAACCCTGCCCTGAAGTATAAGCTCTTCAGCCTTCCTTCTTGAAGTGATGCCGGCATTTGCCAGATATTTTTGCAGCCTCATATCTTCCATGATTTAACCGCCTTTATAATACTTCCTCATCTTCGTTTTCATCCAATGTCTTTTCAGCTATGTTCAGTTCCGGCTGAGGCAGCTCTGTAACCGACCTCAACCCAAAGCTTCGCAAAAATTCTTCCGTGGTCTTATAGAGTATCGGCCTCCCCGGACCTTCAAGCCTTCCGGCGTCTGTTATGAGATCGCGTTCTATGAGCCTTGCAATCGGACTATCCGAGTTGACTCCCCTTATGTTTTCTATTTTTGCTTTTGTAACAGGCTCATTATATGCTATTATCGCCAAAGTTTCATATGCGGCCTGCGAGAGACCCTGCTTTTGTCTCGGTTCAAATGCGGAGGCAATAAATTGCCGGCAGGACGGTTTCGAGCACATCTGATAACCGTCATCGATTTCTCTTATCATTATGCCGTGCCCGTCGCTGTCGTATTTTTGCATCAGGTTTTTCATCAGCGATCTCGCAGTTTTATTATCAAGTCCGAGAGCCTGGGATAGCCTGTCCAATCTAACAGCGTCGCCCGCCGCGAACAGGATGGCCTCTGCGGCCGCCTCGATTTCATTGATCTCCATAAGATTCCTCCGCCATTATTTCATCGTCTTTACTGATCTTCTTCAGAGGATCCACTTTTATTTCCGAAAACCGCTTTTTCTGCTTAAGTGTGATCCTGTTCATCCTGG
Organism: Eubacteriales bacterium; assembly: GCA_028703215.1. Classification (GTDB taxonomy): domain Bacteria; phylum Bacillota; class Clostridia; order Acetivibrionales; family STF1-152; genus STF1-152. Next base: position 1,081 of record JAQVNH010000143.1, on the reverse strand, counting down.
CGAGTTCAAGGATTGCCAGAAATCCTGTTAGAACTTCCGTTTTTGAACTTTTCTTCAGAGAGAACAATTCGGAAAAAACAAATCCCCCTTTTCGTCTCAAATGAGATATTATCTGTTTTATCTTGCTTCGGAGACTGACTTTTTCTCTTTGAAGCAGCTGTTTGATCCGGCCGGGATTTTTGTCCATTTTGTCAAGGTTTCTCTGTAAAATGACCGCATATACATCCGATAAAGTCTCTGCGGAAAGTTCAAGCAATTCTTTTTCACGTTCGAAAAGAATATTCCCGGGCATCCTGTACATCGCTCCCGACCATTCATCTTCCAATTTTTTCAGTTTTTCGGAATATTCCTTATATTTTTTGTATTCAATAAGTCTCAGAATGAGCTCTTCCCTGGGATCCATTTCCTTTTCTTCGGCCGTGACTGTTTCGGGAAGCAGCATCCGCGACTTTATATGAAGAAGGGTGGCCGCCATAAGCAAAAACTCGCTGGCAATATCCATATCCAGCTGCTGCATAGCAAAAAGATAGTCAAGATATTGTTCGGTTATCTCGTTTATGGGAATATCGTAGATATCGAGCTGATTTATTTCAATCAGGTGAAAGAGCAGGTCGAAAGGTCCTTCGAAATTTTCAATTTTTATCCTGTATGCATTCGTCAGGGAACTATCCATTTAATCCCTTCTGCTCTCCGTCAGCAAGCTCAAGATCCTGAACATTTTTAATAATCGATTTTCATTGCTTTCCTGACTTTTCCCATCGTTTTCGCGGCGACTTTTTCGGCTTCTATACAACCTTTGTTTATCAAGTCCTCCACCAGACCGGTTTGTTTCTCAAGAAGAAGTCTTTTTTCATAAATCGGGCTAAGCTCGGATCCGATAATTTCCGCAAGTCTTTTTTTGCACTGGACACAGCCGATCTCTCCACCCCTGCACTGATGCTCAACCTGTTTCAGGTCCGGATATTCGAATATTTTATAAAACTCAAACGCAGTGCAAACCTCCGGATGTCCCGGATCGTCTTTCCTTATCCTTGAAGGATCGGTAACTATCATCGATACCTTCTTTCTTATTTCCTCGGGA
>JAQVNH010000142.1 GCA_028703215.1 Eubacteriales bacterium | reverse complement strand
ATATTTTCTCTTTTGATCTTCCGTTCCGAAAAGAATAACAGGAAAGTTTCCCAGTCCGGTTCCGGCAAAAGCCAGTGCGATGCCTCCGCAGCCCCGGCTTAGTTCTTCGACGACAAGCGACATTTCAAATACGCCGCCACCGAATCCGCCGTATTCTTCGGGAATATATACACCGGTCAGGTCTGAATCGGCAAGAACTTTGACTATGTCGCGAGGGAATATTCCATCCTCGTCATACCGCGCAGCCAGCGGTCTTATCTTTTGATCCGCAATTTGAGCAGCCAGGTCTTTTATCATTTTTTGCTCGTCTGATAGAAAATAATCCATGAGGAACATCCTTTCAAATAATTTTGTCGATTATCAATTCATATTATTAGCTGGTAATAATTTATTAGATTATAATGCATATAAAATGCTAATGCAATATTCAATGTGAGAGGGGACCCGTCAATAACTTTCAGATCATATTGGCTTTGGGTAGCAACGATATGATAGAATATCTGTAATTATTATACATCAGGGAGAAGAGAAGTGCCTGGTAAAGTGTGCCTTGTTTCCTTGGGATGTCCCAAGAATTTAATAGACAGCGAAACTATGCTTGGAATATTAAAAAAATCCGGCTGGACGATCGTATCTGAAAGAGAAGAAGCAGATGCGATAATAGTCAATACATGCTCTTTTGTTCAGGATGCAAGGAAGGAGTCGGTCAATGCCATATTAGAAGCGGAGAACTATAAAAAAAGGGGGAACGCATCGATTCTGGCAGTTGCAGGGTGTCTTGCACAAATGTACGGTGAGGATATTTTGTCCGAATTGGATGAAGTCGATGCCGTGGTAGGCACCGGCAGCGTTCAAAATATCCTCGAAGCGCTTGAAAATGCAAAGGAAGGCAAACGCAGATGCTATCTTGCGGATCCGGATCTGAATCCGTTCATCAATGACAGAGAAGTATCGACACCGCAGGGGCAGGCATATCTCAAAATCGCGGAGGGATGCAGCAACAAATGCACCTACTGCGTCATACCTAAAATTCGCGGGATTTTCCGAAGCAGAAAATTCAGTGAAATATTGGATGAAGCAAAGAGTCTTGTAAAAAACGGAGTGAAGGAAATAACTCTTGTAGCTCAGGATACAACAAGGTTTGGCTCAGATGAGTCCGGAAAACCGCAATTATATCTTCTTCTCAAAAAGCTTGGCGAAATTGACGGAACAAAGTGGCTGAGGATACTGTATTGTTATCCGGAGCTGGTTGATGATGATCTGATAATGCAATACTTTGAAAATGACAAGCTGGTAAAATATATAGACATGCCGATACAGCATGCAAGCATTAAGATCCTTAAACTGATGGGAAGAAAATCTGATGCGGCAGGAATAGCATCAATTATTGAGAAACTTCGCAAGCGTGTTCCCGATATCGTTATAAGAACATCCTTGATAGTTGGATTTCCGGGAGAAACAGAAGAGGATTTCAGGATATTGCATGATTTTGTAAAAAAATACAGGTTTGACAGGCTCGGAGTATTCAGATACTCTAAAGAAGATGGCACTCCGGCCGCAAGGATGAAGGGCCAGGTGCCCGAAAAAACCAAAATCAAACGTTACAATTCGATAATGAAGCTGCAGAAACAAATAAGCCTTGAAATAAACAAAGCAAGGATAGGGAAGAGCTATAAAACATTAGTCGAAGGAGTGGCGGAAGACGGTATTTTCTATAAAGGAAGAACTTACGCTGAGGCCCCCGAGATCGACGGCAGCATATACTTTGCTTCGGAAAGACCTTTAAAAACAGGAGAGTTCGTACAAGTCGAGATACTTGACGCGCAAGAATATGACTTGACAGGAGTCGTCAGAGATGAAATTGAATATTCCCAATAAGATAACATTGCTTAGAATATTTATGGTTCCTGTGTTTATGATATTTGCCTTGCCTTTCCCCGATATTTTACTTGAAATATCCTTTTTTAAGCCAATATTAAGCCAGTTGAATGCTGTCAGGTCATTTCTTGCTCAATATGGCAATTATATTGCGGCAATAATATTTATATTGGCTGCCTGCACTGACAGTCTGGACGGTTATCTCGCCCGAAAAAACAATCAGATAACCGCACTCGGCCAGTTTCTGGACCCGATCGCGGACAAGCTTCTTGTGACCGGCGCGCTTATCGCTCTTGTTGAAAGAAGCGAGATAACTTCATGGATTGTATTGATAGTAGTCGGCCGCGATCTGATAGTAAACGGATTAAGATTTATCGCAGCTGTGGAAGGAAAGGTCATAGCGGCAAGCAAATGGGGGAAGATCAAGACACTGGCCCAAATGATAGCTATCGTGGCTGTTATGCTTGATAACTTCCCGCTTAACTATATTACTGATTTTGATTTTGGTTCATATGCGATGCTGGCAGCGGTCATTGCGACTATTTTTTCCGGGATCCATTACATTTACATTAACAAGCATATATTTCTTATAAATGGAAAAAAACCTGAAGATCACAGTAAATCAGCCAAATAATTTTTTATGTTGCATATAAAATCGACTTATATTATACTCGTTAGCAGCAGGATTTAGCAGCAGGTAATAATTATTATGAGGTGCGTTGCATGAGCAAAACTTCTCTGGTGAAAAAGGAAAGGCAGGATTCGCTGCGGGATAAAATCAAAACAAATCCGTTTCTTACAGATGAGGATATCGCTGCGCAGCTCACTGTAAGTGTTCCTACTGTGAGGCTTTACAGGCTTGAGCTGGGGATACCTGAGCTCAGGGAACGTATCAAAAATGTCGCAGAGGATAATTACAATAAAGTTCGATCACTTGACAGCAGCGAAATAGTTGGCGAGTTAATGGATATACAGCTTGGTTCTCAAGGTGTATCTGTACTCGAAACAACAAAAAGCATGACTTTTGAGAAATCTAAAATCGTCAGAGGCCATTTTATCTATTCGCTGGCAGAATCTCTTGCAATCGCTGTTATAGATGCAAATGTGGCATTGGTCGGTGTAGCGAATATCAAGTATAAGATACCTGTTTACGCCGGAAGCAGGCTTTACGCAAAAGCTCAGGTAAAAAGCAATAAAGGAAACAGTTTTATTGTATGGGTAAACATTATGGAAAGACAGACGGAGGTTTTCAGAGGAAAATTTATTCTTGTTGCCCTCGAAAAATCCGAACAGAGCCAGTGACATAATATGAGGATGAAACGGAAGTGAGAATATTTGCTTATTCTTGTTGATGCGATGGGCGGAGACAACGCTCCGAATGATATAGTGAACGGATGCATAGATGCCCTTAAGGAGTCTGATGGATATGATGTCATGCTGCTTGGAGACGTCAACGCCATTGATAAGATAATTAAAAAAAGAAGGTTTCTCAGCCAAAGACTCAAAGTTTATCATACGAGCGAAGTTATTTCGAACACGGACTCCCCGACGAAAGCCATCAAAAGCAAGCTTGATTCGTCAATCGTTGTTGCTTTGCACATGCTTAAGGAGAACAGAGGGGATGTTTTCTTATCAGCGGGCAACACAGGAGCGTTAAGCGTCGGATCCCTTCTTGTCCTGGGAAGAATAAACGGCATCGACAGACCTGCGCTGGCGCCAGTTATCCCGTCAAAAAAAGGACCTGTTCTGC
>JAQVNH010000141.1 GCA_028703215.1 Eubacteriales bacterium | reverse complement strand
GGGTGGATACAGCTGTATTCGGAGAATAACCAGGAAGCGTATGACAATTTGCTGATGGCGAACAGAATTGCTGAGAATAAAAAAGTCATGCTGCCTGTCATGGTTTGCCAGGACGGGTTCATTACCTCGCACGGAGTAGAGAATATAGAGCTGGAAGAGGATAAAATTGTTAAAAAATTTGTAGGGGAATACAAACCCGAAGCATATTTATTAAATAAGGACAATCCGATAGCTGTCGGTTCATTGGATCATATCCCGCATTATTTTGAACATAAACGTCAGCAAGCTCAGGCTATGGCTGATGCAAAAGAAGTAATCCTTCAGGTTTCGAAGGATTTTGAGAAACTTACCGGCCGAAAATACGGGTTTTATGAAGAATACAAAACAGATGACGCGCAGGCGGCAATAGTTGCTTTGAACTCGACAGCCGGAACAGTAAAATTTGTTGTAGACAAAATGCGCAAGGAAGGCAAAAAGGTCGGGCTTATCAAACTGCGTGTTTTCAGACCGTTTCCGGTAGACGAGCTGGTCAAGACGATGACTAAGTTCAAAGCTGTTGCGGTAATGGACAAAGCCGACAGTTTTAATGCGGCTGGGGGGCCGGTATTCACAGACATTACCAGTGCGATGTATGCAAAGAGCGTTGGCGGGACGAGCGTTATAAACTATATTTACGGGCTGGGCGGACGCGACATTAAAACAGAAGACATAGAAGTGATCTACAACCGTTTGCTGGAGAGCGCAAAGTCCGGCAAAGCAGGTTCAGTATATAATTATATCGGCGTTAGAGAGTAGGAGGTGTCGGCATGGCATATAATTTGAAACAGGCGGCTCAGAAGCGCGAAAGATTCACCGGAGGGCACAGAATGTGCGCCGGATGCGGAGCCCCCGTGGCTATAAGACAAGTATTGAGGGCACTAAAAGAGGAAGATCACGCGGTAATAGCGGCGGCGACAGGGTGCCTGGAGGTCTCGACCTTCCTTTATCCATATACGGCTTGGGAGGATTCGTTCATCCACAGTGCATTTGAAAATGCCGGCGCAACTATATCGGGCGCGGAAGCTGCATATGAGGCATTTAAAAGAAAGGGCAAAATAGATTACGAGACCAAATTCATTGCATTCGGAGGAGATGGAGGGACCTATGACATAGGGCTGCAGTCGCTTTCGGGGGCAATGGAAAGAGGCCATGACATGGTTTATGTGTGCTACGACAACGGAGCATATATGAACACCGGGATACAAAGATCCTCAGCCACTCCAAGATATGCGGACACAACCACTTCCCCGGCAGGACGGGTGATACAGGGAAAACAGCAGCCGAAGAAGGATCTGACCGAAATAATGGTCAACCACTCTATCCCATACGTTGGACAGTCGGCGCTGATAGGCAACATGAAGGATCTATACGAGAAATCCGAAAGAGCCATTTATACAAAAGGGCCGGCATTTCTCAATGTCCTTGCTCCGTGCCCCAGAGGCTGGAGATATAATACTCCGGATCTTATGGAAGTCAGCAAGCTTGCGGTTGAAACCTGCATGTGGCCGCTGTATGAAGTAATCGACGGCAAGTATGCAGTCAACTATAAACCAAAAAATAAACTTCCGGTTGAAGAATTCCTGAAAGTCCAGGGCAGATTCAAACATCTGTTTGAAGAAAAAAACAAACACCTTCTCGAGATATTGCAGGCAGATGTAGATAGAAAATGGAATCGCCTTCTCCAACTCGAATCAATGTAAAAAAGACCAAGGGGACAGGTTTAGTGGCTCTTCCGAGAAGAGCCACTAAACCTGTCCCCTTGGTCTTTTTAAAACAAACCTGTTATTGTTCCTGCGGCGGTGATGTCCATATTTTCAAATGCCGGAGATTTAGGCAATCCGGGCATTGTCATTATCCCGCCGGTAGAAACAACGATGAAGCCCGCTCCTGCTGACACAGATATTTCCTTGACATGTATATCGAAATTTTCAGGCCTGCCAGTGAGCGCTTTGTTATCGGAAAGAGAAAACTGGGTTTTGGCCATGCAGATCGGAAGATTGCCCAAACCCATCTCTTCTATTTTTCTGATGGAATCTTCAGCTGATTCTGTATATAAGACCCCGCGAGCGCCATAAATATCAAGCGATATCTTTGAGACCTTTTCTTTGATCGAAAGATCAAGTCCGTATAAAGGCCTAAAATGTCCGGGAGCAGTATCGATAAGCTTAACGACTTTATCTGCAAGATCCACTCCCCCGCTTCCGCCCTCCGAAAAAACCCTCGAAACAGACATCTCAACGCCCATGGCATTGCACTTATCTCTGACAAGAGCAAGTTCCGCATCAGTGTCCGTGCCGAATACATTTATTGCTACGATTGCGGGAACGCCGAATAGAGCAATGTTTTCGAGATGTTTTTCAAGATTAGAAAAACCCGCTGAAAGCGCATCAAGGTTTTCTTTGGAGCATTCTTCGACCTTTGCCCCTCCGTTATATTTAAGAGCTCTCAATGTTGACACGATTACAGCGGCATCAGGCACAAGTCCGCCTATTGTGCATTTGATGTCAAAAAACTTTTCAGCGCCCAGATCCGCGCCGAATCCCGCTTCCGTTATAACATAGTCAGCCAGCTTCAAAGCAGTTTTTGTCGCGATAAGGCTGTTGCATCCGTGAGCAATATTTCCGAACGGGCCTCCGTGAATGAGTGCCGGAGTGTGTTCAAGCGTCTGTACGAGGTTTGGTTTTATGGCGTCTTTCAGAAGCAGTGCCATTGCTCCGTTTGCCTTGAGATCTGCTGCGGTAACAGGCTTTTCTTCAAAGGTGTAACCGGCTATTATTCGACCGAGCCTGCTTTTTAAATCTATAAGGTCTTCAGCAAGGCATAAAATAGCCATCACTTCAGAAGCGACGGTTATTTGAAATCTGTCTTCACGGGGAGTTCCGTTGAGCTTCCCCCCCTGCCCTATTGTAATATGCCTTAAAGAGCGGTCATTCAAGTCGACGCATCTTTTCCACACGACCTTGTCCGGATCGATCCCGAGAGCGTTTCCCTGATGTATGTGGTTGTCTATGACAGCCGAGAGGAAATTATTTGCTGTCGTGATCGCGTGAATATCACCGGTAAAATGAAGATTTATATCTTCCATAGGGACGACCTGTGAATATCCCCCTCCCGCCGCGCCGCCTTTAACTCCCATTACGGGACCAAGAGAGGGCTCCCTCAGAGCGATGATCGCTTTTTTCCCAATATGCCGCATCGCCTGCCCAAGTCCGACAGTAGTCGTTGTTTTGCCTTCTCCGGCCGGCGTGGGATTGATGGCTGTCACGAGAATCAGCTTGCCATTTGGACGATTTTTAATTTTTTCCCATAAAGAAAGGGGTAATTTTGCCTTATAATTCCCGTATAGTTCAAGAAAATCCCCGCTGATCCCAAGCTTTGATGCAATTTCAGATATAGGGCTCATTTTTGATCGCTGAGCTATTTCGATATTAGTGAGCATTGAATTCCTCCTATCCGGACACATATATTATATCCGCACATCAGCGTTGTTTCAACTTGCTCAGGCAGATTTCAAGGAAATTCAAAACATTTTTAATGAACCTATTGACAGCACATAAATTGAATTGTTATAATAATATATTTTTTGACAAAGAACATGTTTTGTGTTACAATATTAACAAACATATGATGAGGTG
>JAQVNH010000140.1 GCA_028703215.1 Eubacteriales bacterium | reverse complement strand
TCCTCGCTGCCGCTTCATAGCGTTACTATTTTGGGAGTTCTGCTTCTTATCGGCTCTCTGATAATCGCTGTTCAGACACTTGTCAAAAAATTTACAGGACAGGCTCTGACGGGTTTCACTACCGTTATTCTGCTGCAGCTCATAATCGGCAGCTGCCTCATGATCAGCCTCGGCATAATAGGAACTTATATAGCACGCATTTTTGATGAGGTAAAATCAAGACCGAGATACATCATATCCGAAGAAACAAATTTAAATATCAATGATAGAGAAAATATCTGACATCGCGGAGGTCCGGGCAAAATGATCAAACCCATTTTAGACAATGAATTTAAACCAGCTGTCCTTGAAAACAAGGCGTTTTTGGAGGAGGTAAGGAGATCCGGAGCCGGTGTTCCGTTGGTAATAGCTCTTGAAAGGACCGGAGGATTTGTTTCCAGATTTGAAACCAGTGTTTTCCCTGATTGTCACAACAAAGCCAATCTTAACCTGAAATATGCCGAAAGACTAGTAAAAACTCTCCTTTGGGCCAGGGGCGGATACAACATAATCGTCGGAGGTCCAACCCGGGTCGGCGAACACATCAGACACGTATTTTCTCCTGTCGGTGCCAGGAGTTTTGATTATCATTTTATGACACGGGTTTATGAAAGACCGCTGTCAGTGACCGTAACTGATTATGACGACGCTCCCGCTTCGTGTGAGTCCCCTTTGCTTGTCGGACGCCATCTGAACGGCTGCAGGATAGGCTTTGACGCAGGAGGAAGCGACCGCAAGGTTTCAGCTGTAGTCAACGGCGAAGTGATCTTCAGCGAGGAAACAGTTTGGCACCCAAAGATGCACGATGATCCTGACTATCATTATAAAGGGATACTGCAGTCTTTCAGATCTGCTGCTTCGAAGATGACTTCTGTTGACGGTATAGGCGTGAGCGCTGCAGGGATATATGTTGACAACCGCACAATGGTTGCATCTTTGTTCCTGAAAGTACCTCAGGATAGATTCGACCATCAAGTAAAAGACATTTTCATCAGAGCTGCAAAAGAAATCGGGAATGTTCCTATTTCGGTCTGCAACGACGGAGATGTCGCGGCGCTCGCAGGATCGATGCACCTCAATAAAAACAATGTTCTTGGTATCGCCATGGGTACGAGCGAAGCTGCAGGATATGTCAACAGTTCAGGAAGTATTACAGGCTGGCTCAATGAGCTCGCTTTTGTTCCCGTTGATTGCAATGCATATGCCGTTATAGACGAATGGTCCGGCGACTATGGGTGCGGAGTTAAATATTTTTCCCAGGATGCCGTGATCAGGCTCGCTCCCGCTGCAGGCATTCAACTCGAAGACGCTCTTTCTCCGGCCGAAAAGCTCAAGGCCGTTCAGGAGCTGTATAAATCGGGAAATACGGGAGCAAAACTGATATTTGAAACCATAGGAACATATTTCGGATATGCGATCGCCTATTATTCCGACTTTTACGACATCGATTATATTCAGCTGCTGGGAAGGGTAGCTTCAGGCGATGGCGGAAATAACATAATCGAAAACGCAAACAGGGTCCTTAACAAGGAATTCCCGCTGCTTGCCAGGAAAATCAAGCTGTATGTCCCGGATGAATACGAGCGACGTGTCGGTCAGTCGATCGCCGCGGCAAGTCTTCCCGAGATAAGCAAATAAAATATTATCATATTTGTTAAGAGATCTAACGCTCAGGAAAATGCTTGTGGACTATCTCAAGCATTTTTTCCATTTTCATCTCCATGTCCCGAACCATTTTCAGCTGTGTTCGAGCTCTGTCAAGATTGTGGCCTTCCCTGTGTGTTTTGAAGTATACGTCGCCTTCCAGATAGTCTGTCAGAAATCGCATTCCAACCTCGAAAGTCATTAGTTTGGCTGCAAAAGGCATGTTTTCGATTTCATTCGGCGTAAGGAATGACGCGCCGGCTTCAAGAAATCCCCTTGTGAAATACTCATAAAGATCAATATCCATCTTTACTTTCGTCAGATCTTTTTCGTCTTCACTTGCAGGATTCGTTCCGGATCTTATGGCATCTCCAAAATCATATAAAGACAAGCCCGGCATTACCGTATCAAGGTCTATGACACACATTGCCTTTCCTGTTCTTATATCGATCATGACATTGTTGAATTTCGTATCGTTATGAGTCACTCTGAGAGGAAGCTCTCCGGCATTTCTGAGATTTATGAGCCGCGAAGCGTCTTCCTTCCTTTCAAGAACAAACGCTACCTCGTCAGCGGCGTTTTTAGCCCTGTCAAGCTTGTCTTCCTTTAGAACCTGTTCGAATTTTTCAAACCTTTTAACGGTGTTATGAAAATCAGGGATAGTTTCATAAAGCTCACATGCCGGGAAATCCGAGAGCTGCTGCTGAAATTTTCCGAAAGCCATTCCGGCACTGTATAAATGCTCCGGTTTCTCAACTATCTGGTATGTCGTTGCATCCTCTAAATAAATATATGCCCTCCAATAATATCCTTCCGGGCTTTTGTAGTAGCATCCCCCGTCTTTAGTCCGAATGATCGTCAGGACTTCGCGCATAGGATCGCCGCCATCTGCAAGTATCCTTTTTCTGATATGTGTCAGAACCCGCTTGATATTGTCCATCAATTTTTCGGGGTTCTTGAAAACATTGTGGTTTATCCTTTGAAGCATGTATCGGCAGGTTTTCCCGGAACTGTTTCTAATAATGACGGCGTAGGAGTCATTTATGTGTCCCTGTGAATTTAATTGAGCGTCGATCAATTCTCCGTCAAAGCAAAATTTTTTTGATACGGCCCGAAGTTCGTCCAAGTTTTCCAATGCCATTATTTAGCCTCCCACAAAGGTGTCGGGTAAACTCCAAGCCGACCCAGGTTTTTCAAAGAATCCCTGATACCTTTTATATCGTCTTTATATGTCACTCCATACCATTTTTCATCAGTTTTCAGTACTTTAACTCTTGCCCTGCCTTCGCTTATAAGATCATTTACGACAGACGGAAGAAAATACTCCGCCTTTTCAAGGTTATCTCTGTTATCGGCAAGAAATTTTCCAAACCTCTTGTCAAGCTCCTCGAATATTGCCGGCGTGAATCCCCACATATTCATTGATACAATCGTATCGGCCGGCAAATAGATCCAATGTTCTCCGTCCTCGGTAAATTTCGCTTTTGACCCGTATTTAATGATCTTTGTCCTTTCGCGGATAGACGACAGCGATCCAAGCTCGTCAACAGAGCACTGTCCCCTTGCCACATGTCCGAATTCGGTAAGCGTATTTTTGAGCTTGTACCCGACCATGCAATATTCATTTGCTTTAACGGTGTCAATCGATTTCAGATAATCGAAAATCACTTTAAAGGAATTTCTTCCGTAAAAGTCATCTGCGTTGATCACTGCAAAAGGAGTGTCTACAAGCCCTGATACACTCATTACTGCGTGCCCGGTACCCCATGGCTTGACTCTGCCTTCCGGAACACTGAAGCCATCCGGCAATGAATCGATTTTTTGAAAAGCGTATTCAGTTTTAATTTTCTTTGAAATCCTGCAGCCGACTTTTTCTTTGAATAATTCAAATATATCTTCTTTGATAATAAATACGATTTTGTCGAAACCCGACAGTATTGCGTCATATACAGAATAATCTATAATAATTTCACCGTTCGGCCCGACAGCTTCGATCTGTTTCAGACC
>JAQVNH010000139.1 GCA_028703215.1 Eubacteriales bacterium | reverse complement strand
CTACGGCATGCGTAACAGCAATAATATAGTCTATAAAGTAAGCGTGCTTCTCAGTTTTCTGTCAAAGAATAAAAACGTAAGAAAAAGTGGTTGATATCAGGAGTGCTGCGTTGTCAAACATCCTTGACGGGATAAACAGCCCGGTAGACATAAAAAAATTGAATTTTGATGAACTGAAGATCCTGTCAGCGGAAATCAGGGCTTTCCTGCTCGAAAAGGTCTCGGTCACCGGCGGTCATTTGGCATCCAACCTTGGAGTCGTTGAGCTGACCCTTGCCATACACAGAGTATTTTCAACTCCCAATGATAAGATCGTCTGGGATGTGGGACATCAGACTTATGTTCATAAAATACTGACGGGCAGAAAAAGCCAGTTTGACTGTCTCAGGAAGTTCGGGGGAGTATCCGGCTTTCCAAAGACATCGGAAAGCTGCCATGATTTTTTCAACACCGGACACAGCAGCACGTCGATTTCAGCTGCTCTCGGGCTGGCGCGCGCAAGGGACATCAAGGGAGAAAAATATTCTGTCATAAGCGTTATCGGAGATGGCGCATTGACCGGCGGCATGTCCTTTGAAGCCCTTAACGACGCCGGAAGAGCAATGACGGATCTGATAGTCATACTGAACGACAATCAAATGTCGATAAGCAGAAATGTCGGCGGATTATCCAGGCATCTCGGTAAAATCAGGACCGCTCCATCATATTTTGAAGCAAAGAAAAAATTGAACAGGATCCTTCTCAGGATACCTGTCATAGGCAGATCCTTATTCAGGTCGCTGGAAAAACTGAAAAGAATCATTAAGTATTCGCTGTCTCCCGGAATAATATTTGAAGAACTTGGATTTAAATATCTTGGTCTTGTCGACGGACATAATCAGGCTGCTCTTGAGGATGTTCTCAGACAGGCAAAACGGGCCCATGGACCTGTTTTGGTACATGTCCACACATTGAAGGGCAAGGGGTACAGTTTCGCCGAGAAAAACCCCGCAGCATTTCACGGAATAACGCCTTTTGAACTGAAAACAGGAGAAACGACAGATAAACATGCTTCGGCTTTTTCCCGCGTTTTCGGGGAAGAAATGGTCAGACTGGCAGAAGAGGACAGCCGAATTATCGCCGTCACTGCAGCTATGCCTCAGGGCACCGGACTTGGCGAGTTTTCGGCTGAATTTCCAAATCGATTTTTTGATGTTGGGATCGCAGAGCAGCACGCTGTCACATTTGCCGCCGGTTTAGCAAGAAACGGCATGAAGCCTGTGGTCGCGATCTATTCATCATTTCTGCAAAGAGCATACGATCAGATCCTGCACGACGTCGCAATTCAAAATCTGCATGTGGTTTTTGCGATAGACAGGGCGGGAGTCGTAGGAGAAGACGGCGAGACTCATCAGGGAATGTACGATATTTCATATCTGAGGCATATGCCTAACATCACACTGATGTCTCCCGCAAACAGCGCGGAACTGAAAAAAATGATAAGATTCTCGGTAGAGCAAATCAACGGTCCCGCAGCTGTGAGATATTCAAAGGGCAAGGTTGTCAAGCAGAGTTATATATCCGGGGAGATAGCATTTGGAAAAGGCGAATGTCTCAAAATTGGCAAGGATGTAACGATTGCCGCTGTCGGAGACATGGTGGGAAACGCCCTTAAGATAGCTGAAATACTTGAAAAATCCGGATTATCAGCCGAAGTCATAAACGCGCGTTTTATCAAACCGCTCGACGCAAAGCTGATACTGGATTCTGTCAATAAAACAGGACTGATAGTGACGATCGAAGACAATTCAGTGCGCGGAGGATTCGGCAGCGCCGTTCTTGAAATGCTCTCTGAAAATAACCTGATCTGCAGGAGCCTGATTCTGGGATTTCCTGACGAGCCCATCCCTCAAGGGACCAGGGGAGAGATATTCAGCAAGTACGGAATGAACCCGATTGCCTTAGCCGATAAAATAAAGCGATTCATCAATTCTATAAACAACACAAAATTAAAATAACTGCCTGGAGTGAGAGTATTTGAGCAAGAAACGGCTTGACGCATTGCTAGTGGAAAAGGGCTTTTATGACAGCCGCGAAAAAGCAAGAAGGGCTGTTATGGCCGGAGAAGTCTTTGTCAACGGTGTTATTGAGGATAAACCGGGGACGGGATTCAATGAGGATTCGGTATTTGCGGTCAAGCAGAATTCCAATCCCTATGCGGGACGCGGAGGGCTCAAACTCGAGAAGGCGCTTGACTATTTTAAAATCGATCTGAACGGAAAAACAGCTGTCGATATCGGCGCGTCAACCGGCGGATTTACTGACTGCATGCTGCAGAAAGGCGCCGCAAAGGTATATGCCATCGATGTCGGGTATGGGCAGATCGCATGGAAACTCCGGCAGGACAGCCGTGTCATAGTAATGGAAAGAACCAACATGAGGTATGTCAAGCCTGAAGACATAGGAGAGTTGGCTGACTTTGCGGCAGCAGACGTGTCGTTTATTTCCTTGGAGAAGATCCTCCCTGCGGTAAATCAAATCCTTTCACAAAACGGTGAATTTATATGCCTTGTCAAGCCTCAGTTTGAGGCCGGCAGGGATAAGGTCGGGAAACACGGAGTTGTCAGGGATGCCGAAACGCATAAGGAAGTACTTATAAAAGTAGCAGGTTCAGCTGAAGCGGGCGGTTTTAAATTCAAAGGAGTCACATTTTCGCCTATAAAAGGTCCGGCAGGCAACATAGAATTTTTGCTTTTTCTCTCAAAAGGCGCAGAAGCAATGTCTGAAGCGAAAAGCTCCATCGAGGCTGTCGTCGCTGAAGCGCATTTTGTTCTTGATTAAAACCCTATAATTTATTGAACTGATTGTATAAATATTGTATAATATGCATAATGGTCGCTATGTCTGAAATGATGGGGTGTTTCATGAAAACAGTTGGGTTGTTCACGAATATCGAAAAGGATCCGTATCTTGTCTATACAAAAAAAGTTTCGGGGATACTCCACAGTTACGGATTTGAAGTCGTCATCCCCCAATCCGTCATAGATATATTAAGGACGGATATTCCAAATACGAGAGTCGGCAATATCCTTGATGATACCGACATGATAATATCCCTGGGCGGAGACGGAACCTTCCTGAAAATAGCCCGAATGGTTTACGAAAAGGCTATCCCGATCCTGGGAGTCAATCTTGGGAATCTTGGCTTTCTTACCGATATAGACAAAGACAATATACAGGAGGCCATCAAAAGTATTTCTTCGGGCGAGTACCGAATCGAAAGCAGAATGATGCTTGACATGGAAATTGTCAGAAATGGCGAGATAATTGCATCCGACACTGCGCTGAACGATATTGTCATTTCGAGGGGGGCATTGTCAAGGATCGTATATACCGAAACGTTCATAAATGATGTTTTTGTAGACACTTACCCCGGAGACGGCCTTATTGTCTCAAGTCCGACGGGTTCCACCGCATATTCGCTCTCTGCGGGAGGGCCGATAACCGAACCGGACAACGACCTTATAATAATGACGCCGATATGTCCTCACATACTGTATACGCGGTCTATCATAGTCGACAGCTCCAAAATCGTCAAAACTGTTCTGAACCATAAAAACATTCATGCGGCGATGGTTACAGTTGACGGGCAAACAGGTTATGAAGCAGTCTGCGGAGACATTATCCTGACTAAAAAATCACCTTGCAGATTGAATCTGATAAAATGC
>JAQVNH010000138.1 GCA_028703215.1 Eubacteriales bacterium | reverse complement strand
GAGGTAAGGACAGACAAAGTCGGTATCGGCTGCAAGGTCCGCATATCAGACATCGCAGCCAAAAAAGATATGGAGTACACGATAGTGGGATCGACAGAAGCGGATCCCGGTAAAGCGAAAATATCAAACGAATCTCCGGTCGGGAAAGCACTGATTGGCACCAGAAAGGGTGACATTATTGAAGTCATGGTGCCGGACGGCCTGCTGAAATTCAAGGTGCTTCACATCGACAAGTAGCTCTGGTCTGCTTGTAATATCCATGCTAATTTAATATAATACATTGTAATAAATGCCTTAACAGTTTGCTTTGCAAGCTGTTATTTAGCTTATATCTTGAAAACGCCAAAGAGGAAAACGATTTGTTTTCTGATATGTGTGATTATGCGCTGCCTGGGAGGACAAGCAATGCCTGAAATTCATAGATCCGATACTCCGGACCTTAAAGAAATACTTAAGGTAAGGCGTGAGAAACTGACAGAACTTAAAGAAAAGGGTAAAGATCCCTTCAGAACAGTCAAATATGATGTAACAAATCATACGGCAGAGATAACCTCAAATCTGCAAAAGTTTGAGGGTAAAAGCGTCTCTCTTGCAGGAAGGCTGATCTCCAAGCGCGGCATGGGTAAGGCGAGCTTCTGCGATCTGCAGGACAGATTTGGAAAGATTCAGCTTTTTGTAAAGGTCAATGATGTGGGAGAAGAAGCCTACGAAGAATTCAAGAAATATGATATCGGAGATATTATCGGAGTCAAGGGCGAGGTTTTTGTCACCCAAAGAGGCGAGACATCGATAAAAACTGCGGAAATGACTCTTTTGTCGAAATCGCTTCAGCCGCTGCCCGAAAAGTGGCACGGCCTCAAAGACGTCGACATGAGGTACAGGCAAAGATATCTTGATTTGATTGTCAATCCCGAGGTCAAAGAAACATTTATCGCAAGAAGCAAAATAATAAGCAGCATAAGAAAATATCTTGACGAGCGGGATTTTCTCGAAGTTGAAACCCCTATTCTCAATGCCATACCCGGCGGTGGGAACGCAAAGCCATTCATAACACACCACAACACTTTGGATATCGACCTTTATCTGAGGATCGCTCCGGAGCTTTATCTTAAAAGGCTTATCATCGGCGGTCTGGAAAGAGTTTATGAGATCGGAAGACTATTTCGCAACGAAGGGATTTCGATCAAGCACAACCCGGAGTTTACGACCATAGAATTATATCAGGCTTACACCGATTACTACGGGATGATGGAACTGACCGAGCAGATGATAAAGACTGCCGCAGAGGAAGTATGCGGTTCTCTGGAAATCAATTATCAGGGACAGATGATAAATTTGTCTTCGCCTTGGGCAAGAATAACTATGAAGGATGCTGTGCTCAAACACAGCGGAGTTGATTTTGACGATATAGAAACAGACGAGCAGGCCGCGGCGCTGATAAAAGAAAAAGGTCTTGACCTGAAAAAAGGCATGACGCGCGGGGAAGCCATGAACCTGATGTTTGAAGAATACGCCGAGCCGAACCTGATCCAGCCGACCTTTGTTTTGGATTATCCTGTAGAGGTGTCACCGCTTGCAAAAAGGAAACCTGACAAACCGGAGCTGACTGAAAGATTCGAAATATTCATTACCGGCAAGGAAATCGGGAATGCGTTTACAGAATTGAACGACCCGGACGACCAGAGGGAAAGGTTCCTGAACCAGGTCAAAAAAAGGGAAGCCGGAGATGAAGAGGCCAGCATGATGGATGAGGATTTCATCAATGCGCTCGAGTATGGGATGCCTCCCACAGGCGGTCTGGGAATAGGCATCGACAGGCTTGTAATGCTTTTTACTGATTCGTACTCCATAAGAGATGTATTGCTTTTTCCGACGATGAAGCCAAAAAACTGAGAGCATCGGCGATATGTGCGGGAGAGGTGAAATCATGCAAAACAGCGAGGCGGCTTACAGGCTGCTAGGTCTGGATAAAAATGCGACAAGGGATGAAATTGAAGACAGGTATTATATACTTTGCCGTCGGGACAGAGCAATAAAAAATGAGAGAGGCCTCCCCGAAACCGACATTGAGGAAATAACAAAGGCATATGATTTTCTTACAAGGGGCGATAAAAGCAAAGTATGCGGAACCGAAAAAAGCGGCGGAATAAAAAACTTTTTTTATTATCACAAGTGGAAATTCGTCGCAGGTTTTTTTGCGGCGCTGATGTTCGCGTTTTTACTCAAGGATGTTTTGGCTCCGCCGCCTGACATTAAAATATTGGTCCTCGGTGAAATAAGGCTGGAAGACACCGGAGAGCTGGAGGAATTGGTCGAAGAGAGCAATGACGGAGCAAAAAGAGTATCAGTAGATCAGATATCTTATCTTGGCACCGACCTGCTTGTGGCAAACCAGCGAAAGGAGCTTGTCCTGACAGCTGCGGGAGAGATAGACATTTTTATTTTGGACAGGAGCAAGTTTGAGGAGTATGCTTATAAAGGATTGTTTTTGGATCTTGGGCCTTATGAGGATGCTCTGGATGCAGTTATAAGCGACAAAACCCCCTATGCTTTGGATATCAGCGGCGGAATTATTCCGGAGAAACTCAAAATCGAAGGCATCGAAGGCACAGAGCTGATGGGAGCAGTCAATGCGCAGACAAAAAGAACGGAGCTCGCCTTAGAAGTATTAAAAATGCTCGCGCATTAGAAAGAACATACATTTTGAAGGGAGAAAACCATGTCAAGTGAATTAAAGATAACCGAAGTAAAGCACAGGTTCAATACCGAGGTTTTATTAAGCGGCGAGGTAGACATATACACTTCACAGATGCTCAAGGAAAAGTTGTACGGCATATTAGACGATACCAAACAGGACATGCTTATCAATTGCGAGGGACTCACATACATCGACAGCACAGGGCTCGGGATATTTGTGGGCGTATTGAAAAAAGCGAAACAATATGGCAAGGGAATAAGGATATCAAAACTCAAGGAGAACATTAAGAAATTGTTCTTGATCACGGGGCTGGACAAACTTTTTGTAATATTGGATTAATCCGGATAGAAGGAGAGTAACCATGGCAAAAAAAGTTGAAAAGATAGAATTGGCACTGCCTTTCAAAGCCGAGTATGTAAGCGTTGCCCGCCTGACCGCCTCCGGTATCGCCGCAAGGATGGGATTTGACATCGAATCGGTGGAGGATATAAAAGTCGCGCTTTCGGAAGTATGCAACAAGCTTGTTTCAGCCGGCAGCAAAAGCTCTGACAGATATGTCATTGATTTTATTATCCACAGCAGCAAAATCGAGATTCTGATAAATTTCGAGGACAGGCGGCTTGCGGGGTTATTCGGGACAAACGGCGACGAGCTCGGGATTTCGATAATAGAAGCGCTGATGGATACATTTAAAGTCAGCACAGACGATTCGAACACGCTGTCTATGTCTAAAGAAATAAAAGGGAAAATTTGACAATGGAATCAAGAGTGGTATCAAAAAGTATCGACAACACCGCAGAATTATTCGAAAAATACAGAGACAGCCGCGACACAGCTTTGCGCAATGAGCTGGTAAGCCGTTTTTTATACCTTCCGGAGGTTATATCAAAGAAATTTCTTAACCGGGGGACGGATTATGACGACATATATCAGGTCGCTTCGATCGCGCTTATAAAAGCTGTTGAGCGATTTGATCCTTCGAGGGACGTCAAGTTTATCAGTTTCGCTACACCGACGATATTGGGAGAGATTAAGAGATATTTCAGAGACAAAAGCTCC
>JAQVNH010000137.1 GCA_028703215.1 Eubacteriales bacterium | reverse complement strand
TCCGTCCTTAAGTATGATATCTGCGCCGAATGCTCTGCATGTGTCAGCGGCAGCCATAGTACTGTCAGAAATCAAAGGAGTTTTGATGACGGATGTCCCTCCCGCCAGACTTGAGAAAAACAAGGCGCGCAGCGTGTGCGATTTGGACCCCGGCAAAATCGCTTTCCCTGAAATATCTGATTTTTGTAAGGTAAGTATCATTCGCTTCCCGCTTTCCAAACCTTTTTACCCGCGTTATAAATCATTTGATAATTAAAAATTTTCTGTAACGTCTCTCGGCGGAACGGGTCCGAAATATTGATAATAATTGCATAGCAGCCCGCCGTTATACAATTTTCTTTTCTTATCGGCTCTTCTTCCAAAGAATTTTTCGAATTCCATATTTGAATTTAAAATATAGTAAGACCAGGTATCAAAACCACTGAATACTCTTCCCATTTCCTTATACAGCGCAGACAATTCCCGAGGATCGCCAACACGCTCTCCGTAAGGCGGATTCGTGATTATAAAGCCATACTTATATCTTGAACTTATTTCAGATACCGGAAGTTTTTGAATGTGTATTTCGTTTTCCAGCCCGGCTCTTTGTGCATGATAGCGCGTTAATCTGACAGAATCTTCGTCAATATCCGAAGCCTGTATTCTAAGCTCCCGATCTTTTTGCCCAAGTGACAGCGCCTTTTCTCTCGACATTATCCACATTTCTTTCGGGATGAAATGCCATTCCTCCGCCGCAAATCGTCTGTTTAAGCCGGGAGCAATATTCAGCCCTATCATAGCAGCCTCGATTGGAATAGTACCCGATCCGCACATTGGATCGATAAGCATTCTGTCCCATTTCCACCTGCTTATCATTATCATAGCAGCAGCAAGCGTTTCTTTAAGCGGTGCGGCTCCCATCAGATCCCTGTATCCCCTTTTATGAAGCCCGGTACCGCTTGTGTCAAATGCAAGAGTGACCTTGTCTTTCAACAGCATGGCCACGATTTTATACTTTGATCCGCTCTCTTCAAACCAGTCCGTTTTATACTTTTTCTTAAGCTTTTCGACAACCGCTTTCTTGATTATCGACTGACAGTCAGGGACACTGGCAAGTCTAGAATTTATCGAACTAACTTCGACCGGGAATTCTCCGTCAGAAGGGATATATTCCTGCCACGGTAAGGACTCTGTCCCTATGAAGAGCTCGTCAAAGGTGACTGCGCTGAAATCCCCCACTTTCAGCAAGATCCTTTCCGCCGAACGAAGCCAGATATTTGATTCACATACAGCAGACAAACTGCTCGAGAAAACCACCCTGCCGTCGACAACCTGCTGATCATCGTATCCAAGCATTTTAAGCTCGCGAGAGACTACAGCCTCAAGCCCGAAGAGACAAGTTGCTATAAGCTGCACTTTTGGTTCTGTTATATTTTCAGCCTTGTTGTTCCCGTAAATAAAATATCACTCCGATCAAAGCATAGTTCTATAAGGATTTCTGTCATTATATCACAACTTAAATAATCAAAAAAAGTATCACATTAGAAGAAAAGGCTGCAGTGATTACTTATGTAAACGGCAGCCTTTCCCAATTTATGAACTTGTTCCTGATTATTATTTTGATCTTTGTTCGTGATTTCTTTTTATTTTTCCGGGTAGTTCTCGCGCGGCGTATAATGAGTATGCAATAATTCGTGGGCTTTGTGGCTTCCGGGTTTTTCAAAAAACTCATTGTAAAGTTTCTTTATCGCCGGATTTTCATGTGATTTTCTTATCGTCAGATCCCTGTCCTCCTCATATATTGCCGCAGCTCTTTCTTTGCGTAAATCTATCCAGCTTCTGACCTCAGACGGTTGTATGGGCTGTCCTCCGCCGGTGACGCAACCTCCGGGACAAGCCATGATTTCGATGAAATGATAACTTTTTTCACCGGAAACAACTCTGTCAAGTAATTTTCTCGCATTGCCTAAACCATGAGCGATCGCAGCTCTCAAGGTAACTCCCTCAAGCTTGATCTCGACTTCTTTTATATCCTCCACGCCTCTGACCTCAAGATATTCGATTTCATCGATGGATTTTCCGCTGAGTATTTCAGCCACAGTTCTCAAAGCCGCTTCGGTAACTCCGCCTGTCGCACCAAAAATTGCGCCTGCGCCGGATGCTTCTCCCATCGGATCATCATAATGCCGCAGAGGCAGTTCGGTGAAATCTATGCCGGCTTCTCTGATCATTCTCGCCAGCTCTCTTGTTGTCAGTACAACATCGACATCGGGATATCCGGTCGAGGAAAGCTCCTCTCTGTTAGCCTCAAACTTCTTCGCAGTACATGGCATTATTGATACAACAAAAATTTTCGAAGGATCTATTCCTTCCTTTTGCGCATAATATGATTTGAGCACAGCTCCGAACATTTCATGCGGCGACTTGCATGACGAAAGATTATCCAGAAGCTGAGGATATTCGTGCTCGCAAAACTTTATCCATCCGGGGCTGCATGATGTTATAAGCGGAAGTTTTCCGCCGTTTTTGATTCTGTCCAGCAATTCCGTGCCTTCTTCCATTATCGTAAGATCTGCTGCCGTGTTAGTATCGAATACCTTCTTAAATCCAAGCCTTCTGAGTGATGCTATCATATTGCTTGTGACTCTTGTGCCGATTGGCATTCCAAATTCTTCACCAAGCGCTACCCTGACTGCCGGAGCTGTCTGTACCACAACATGCAGATCGGGATTTGCCAGAGCTTTCCATACCTTGTCTGTATCATCCTTTTCCCGTAAAGCTCCGACCGGGCAAACAGTTATGCATTGTCCGCACATCGTACATGGAACTTCATTTAAAGACAATCCGAAAGCAGAAGATACTATTGTGTTGAATCCCCTTCCATTTGTGCCGATCACCGATACCTGCTGAACTTTTTGGCACATGCTGACACAGCGTCTGCAAAGAATGCATTTATTCGGGTCTCTTACTATCGAAGGCGAAAAATCGTCTATCGGCATTTTTCTGCGATCGCCGTCAAATCTAATCTCCTTGATATTCAATTCTTCGGCAAGTTTTTGAAGCTCGCAGGTCCTGCTTCTGACGCAGGTCAGACATTTTCTGTCATGGTTTGAGAGTATGAGCTCAAGTGTGACTTTCCTTGCTTCCCTTACCTGAGGGCTTTTTGTGTTTATGACAAGACCTTCCGATACGGGATACACGCATGAAGCCTGAAGGCTTCTTGACCCCTTGATTTCCACTACGCACATCCTGCATGCGCCTATCTCGTTTATGTCCTTCAGATAGCAGAGGGTGGGGATATCGATATTCGCATCCCTCGCCGCTTCCAGCACCGTGTAGTTTGCGGGAACGCGCAGCTTCCTGTCATCCATTACTATATTTACCATATCCATTATACGAGTTCTCCTTTCATCAGGCATTCTTATAAATTGCCTTGAATGGGCATTTTTCCATACATGTTCCGCACTTTATACATTTATCCTGATCTATGACGTAAGGTACTCCTTTTTCCCCGCTGATACAGTTGACAGGACAGTTCTTTGCGCATATTCCGCAGCTTTTGCAGGACTTTTCGTCGATCATGTAACGCATCATCGATTTACATACTCCCGCAGGACATTTTTTGTCTCGTACGTGAGCTTCATATTCTTCCCGGAAATACTTAAGAGTGCTTAAGACGGGATTGGGTGCTGTCTGTCCCAGTCCGCAAAGTGCTGATAATTTTATATTTTTTGCAAGGATCTCCAGCTTTTCAATATCCCCTTCTTCACCCTTGCCTCCTGTTATTCTC
>JAQVNH010000136.1 GCA_028703215.1 Eubacteriales bacterium | reverse complement strand
TCTTCCGATCTTGAAAATGGCAGGTATGCTCAGTACTTCAGCGCAATCGGCAATGAATTTTATATCAGCTCAGCTTTGTACGATTCCGATGATGTCAATACTCTTTACAGAGAGTCATATGTCGGGATAGGGAAGAAATTAAAGGATTGCAGCATATTCAGCACTGTTGAGGCGGCGAAGTGGATATATGACAATTGTCCCAGCGGCACCGAAGTTGAAATAGCCGACCCGTATCCTTTTGGACGGGCACCGGGAGAAATACCAAGTCTCAATACCGATTATTATTTCACGGATCCGACCGATCCCATGAGACCCGAAACGAACACAGGTCCTGAGTTTCCCTACAAGGTTTATATAGAGAAAGGTTCATTTACCATATCATTATTCGGACTCGGAGAAAATGGCGAGTATTCCCGGCCTGTAGCGTCATACCGCACAGCGACAGGAAGAACTGTCGGAAGAACTCCTGTGGGTATATTCCAGATACTGAAAAAGGAAAGGTGGCACACCTTTGAATATCCTTTTCTCGGGGGTTATGCACAGTACGGATGCTTTTTTACCGAAACAATAATGATCCATTCTCCTGTTTACGGATTGAAGGATATCAAATACGTTATCCCGGATTCTTATAACGCTATCGGCGAGATGGAAACCGCAGGCTGCCTCCGCACGACAACGGATGCCGCGTACTGGATATTTACATACTGTCCTATAGGAACAGAGATCGAGATAGTGAACGGTTCGCCTCTCGGGACAACTTCGCCTGAACCGCCTGTTTTGGACTCAGGGAGCCTCGGAATGGATCCTACTGATCCTTTCAGACCAGAATCCTTATGGGATGATATAACTTCTTCGGCTGCCTATCCCTCAGATTCCCCTTATGCCGCGGCTGATTTCCCTTTTGTCGGCAGGGTCAGTCTGCAGGATGGCTCAAAGGATATATATTTGAGAGCCGGACCGGACGCGGCAAGTCTTGCGAAAGGCCGTCTTGCTGACGGTACTGAGATAACGGCCGTTGGATTCGTTGAAGGCTGGCTGAAAATAAACTTTTTGAATGGCACTGCGTATATTCCGGACAGTGCCATTATTTTCAGCGACAGTAATACACAGCCCTTTTCGGAAAAGCTCTATGCCGATATTCTACCCAAAATAAAAGAGCCGGCATTTCTTCCCGAAGCCGACAAGGACTTGCTGAATGATCTTATTGATTTAAGGGCTTTTGATGATTCTATCAAAATAAATCTGGTTTTTGCATCGAAAGACAATTTTACCGGGACAAAGCTTTACCCGTTTGAGGTTTGCCTCCTTCAGAGAGATACCGCAGAAAAACTCCTGCTGGCTCAGAGTCTTTTTGAGAAAGACGGATATTCCATTAAAATTTACGACGCATACCGTCCTTACTCTGTTCAGCTGCGCTTGTTCGAGTTTGTGACGGACCCGGCTTACATAGCAGATCCCAAAAGCGCTTCATTTCACAACCGTGGCTGCGCAGTTGATATGACTTTGACAGACAGCAGCGGAAATGAACTCGAAATGCCAACTCCGATGCATACATTAGGACCTGAGGCTAACATTTACTATTCAGGTATGACGGATGAGGCAAGAACAAATATGGAATACATGCAAAAGATAATGCTGCAATGCGGATTTTTAAACTATGAGCTCGAATGGTGGCATTTTAAGGATGCCAATTCTTCTCAGTATATGGTTACTGATTACGATTTTACGGAAATAGTATTTTCAAACAGCGCTTCAGAATAAACCCGTTCTTCATTCCTCCGGAGCAATATAATGCGGAACACCCTCAAATTCGGGTCTGATGTAATTCTCTCCGACTTTTATCTGAAGCTGCAGCTCATGATCACCCGGCTGCAAGTCTTTTGTCTCAATACACGCGGAATATGCAAAGCTGTTTTTTCGAGTTCCTTTTGCCTCGCTTTCGCCCTTCATTGTGATAAGCGGAAAAGCTTCGTAAAAACATCCGCCGTTTTCATTAAATAGCCCGATATAAATCTCAAAAGATTCTTCCCCGGGGTCAAATGATTCCAAATCACCTGAAAACACAGTGTATTTTCCGCTGATATAAGTTTCAACATTCGCTTTTACCTGTCTGCTTATTTCTATATCCGCCTGAACGTTGTTTCTGACCGGAGAATCCATAAGAGGAGCCTTTAATAGAATATCTCCGAGGTTTCTTTCGGCAATTTCAAGAACAACAACATCAGGATCAGCTTTTTCCAAAAGTGTGTAGTCATAAGGGATCGATCTTGAGTATGTCGCTTTTCCAAAAGCATTTGATATATATGGTATCATCGCATTGGCAAATGAGTCCCTGAACATCAATATGCGGGTATCATTCGCTTCCGATTCAGTTTCTATCAGTATGTCCTCATAGGTTCGCATCGGTTTTGCGTATTTAAAATCGAGAGCGACATCAAATGTATATTGCAGATCTTTTTTGTTGGAAGCCGGAAACAGCATAGTGTCAAGATCGCCCTGCCATATGTATGAAGTCTCAAAATTCAAATTTTCATAATTTTTGAAGCCATATCCCTTTATTTTGTTTTCTATGGCGCTTAAAAGAGCATTGCATGCCGACATTGCCCCGTAATTGTTCCAATGGGTGTCTTTCTTGTGGTAGAGCAGCTCCTCGCTTTTTACCGCTTTCAGTGATGACAAGAGGCTTATGCAGGGAAAGTCATTTTCCTCCAGCAGCTTTTCGAGTTTTTCCAAACTGCTTTCCCCTTTGCCCTCGGCATATCTATCGGGCATGTATTCCGGGTAGATCGAGTTTTTATTGGGCACTGCCATAAAAATGAAGTCCGCGTCATTATCGGTTACATATTCATTCTGAAGGAACAGGATCCGATAAAGGCAGTTAAGCTCAGCCTGACTCAGCACTTTTGCTCCGGTATAATCACTCAGTGTTTCGTAATAGAAAAGCCATCCGTCTTTCCCCGCCGTGACTTTCTTGTTTACAGAATCGCCGGTCAGCGCATAGGCTATATTCGCATACATCGTTATGTAATTCGATCTTTGTCCGAAATTTTCAGAAAAAAAAGTGTCAAATTGTGACGTAAACTCCAAATTCAGTCCGTTTTCACCAACGATATCCGGCATCTTTGACAGCTGCCTTTTTTCAGCTCCGCTTCCATTTAAGCCAAATGGCATCGAGATGACCGGAAGAAGGCACATTACAGTGAAGACGGCAGCAAAGACCGTAAAGAAAATTTTGCTTTTTAAGTCCGGAATGATTTGTTTATTTTTTTTCATGCTGCGTCCTCCTTTTCAATTTATTTATGATCCCTGTTTTATGTTTCCAAATGAATATTTTAACTTTCTTAAAACCTGAAATATATAAACGGATTGTAAGTCGACATCGACAGTGCAAGCAAGCTTAAGGCAAACAAGCAAAGAGAAATTGCATATCCCGCAATATCCAGGGCAGCCGCCGTTTTCAGGTCTTTCTTTGATTTATTCCGGATCATCCGTATTACCGGCGTACATGCGATCGCAGCAGATGCAACGGTAATAAGAAAAATCGGGGACTTAATGCTTCCCTGAAGCAAAGCATCTCTTATCCGGAATGAAAACTTTCCGAACATAGCGGCCGTGAATCCCATTGTCTGTGCAAGATTTTCAGACCTGAAAATAACAAACCCAAATATGACTATTATCAGCGTGTATACATTCCCTATTATTCTGACCTTGCTCTTCTCCTTGCCTAAACCAGTAATCCTCTCGATCACCATGAATAATCCGTGAAAAAGCCCCCACGCTATAAATGTCCAATC
>JAQVNH010000135.1 GCA_028703215.1 Eubacteriales bacterium | reverse complement strand
ATGCATTTGAGGTTTCAGGCAGAGGCGAGCTGCACCTTTCGATTTTGATAGAAACAATGAGAAGACAAGGTGACGAATTCCAGGTGTCAAAACCGAAGGTCATTTTTCGTGATCAGGACGATAAAGTAACCGAACCGATCGAGCATCTCTTTGTTGAGATCCCGGGAGAGTGTATCGGAGTGGTCATGGAAAAGCTGGGCAGGAGAAAGGCCGAACTGACCAATATGGCGACTTCTGCCGAGGAATATCACCGACTTGAATTTAAAATACCTGCCAGAGGCCTTATCGGATATCGTTCGGAGTTTTTGACCGACACCAAAGGCAATGGTATAATGAACCATGTATTCCTTGGATATGAGCCTTATAAAGGAGATATTCCATCGAAGCAGAGGGGTTCTCTGGTAGCGTGGGAAACGGGAGAGTCTGTGACTTACGGATTATACAATGCGCAGGAGAGAGGTTCCTTATTCATCGGACCCAATGTGAAGGTCTATGAAGGAATGATAGTCGGCGAGTACTCAAGGCAGGACGATCTTACTGTGAATGTGTGCAAGAAAAAACATGTGACAAACATGCGCGCTTCCGGTTCCGACGACGCGCTGAGGCTTGTTCCGCACAGGCAGCTTAGTCTTGAACAGTGTCTGGAGTTTATCGGAGATGATGAGTTGATAGAGCTCACGCCTGTTTCGATAAGACTCAGGAAAAAAATACTTGACACAAGTCTGCGGTTAAAATCAAGGCGGCAGACAACTGCGAGGGAAGATGAATGAGGCAAAAACAAGACAATAAAGGCAAAAGACACAGAAGCGTTCAGTTTAAAGTTGCCCTTGCCGCTGTTTTATTCTTTATATCATTAATGTGCGGATATGCTTCATTCAGGTATTTTGCCGATATTGTAAATCGCACGCCGGAGCAGATCGTCACTGAATTTGGCGAATATGATCAGCTTGATGTGGTTATACCGCTTGGTTCCGGAACAGACAAGATAGCAGACATCCTTAAAGAAATGGGAGTTATCAAAAACACCCGGGTATTCATGTTATTGTCCAAGATAAACGGTTATGACAGCCAATACAGGTCGGGCAAACATATTATAAGCAGCAAAGTGGATTATAACAACCTGAAGGGTTATGACGACCTCATGAGGATCCTGTCGAATTATCCGGTGGCGAATCCGACTGTCAGCGTAACCATTCCTGAAGGCTACACATATGAGCAAATTGCTGATCTGATGGTGGATAAAGGTATAACGACCCGCGAGGATTTTGACCTGGTCGATCAGAAAGGCGAATTCGAATACGATTTTATAGCCGGCATACCCGGCGAACGGAGCCCCAGACTTGAAGGATATCTGTTCCCCGAAACGTACATATTCGATACCAAGCTCGGAGCGGAGCACATAATCGGAAAAATGCTCGCCCAGTTCGATTATATTTTCAAGGATGAATACAAGCTAAGGGCTGAAGAACTCGGAATGACGACGGATCAGATCATCATTCTGGCCTCCATAATAGAAAGGGAGGCAATGGATGCCGGAGACAGGGCGCTCATTTCAGGTGTTTTTCACAACAGATTGAACAGCAAGGACCAGTCGATGCACCTTCTCCAGTCCTGCGCTACAGTACAGTACGGCTATCTGGTTGAAGAGGGAATATTCAAAACGGTAATCACGCAGAACGATCTTGAATTGGTTAGTCCTTACAACACATACAGAAATAAAGGGCTTCCTCCGGGACCGATATCATGCCCCGGGAAAGCTTCCATAATAGCCGCGCTTTATCCCGACACAACTGACGGATACTACTTCTTCGTGGCGAAAGGCGATGGCACGCACGCTTTCAGCAAAACATTTGACGAGCATGTGGCAAATATGTATAAGTACGATCAGGTTTTGAATTGAGCGCGGATTTCCGGCTTCAAAGTATGAAAAAGGAAATATCAGGATATGCCTTGCGAAAATGAGCGAAATGAATGCATCGGGTGGACGCCCGGGCAAAATTACGAAATACTTAAAGAACTCGAAATTTATGCCAGCCAAAACAATATTCCGATAATCAGGCCGGAGATTGCGAGGTTTCTTTTAATAATCGGCAGTATACTCAAACCGGTCAGAATTCTCGAAATAGGCACCGCTATAGGTTATTCCGCAATATTTCTCGCTTCGCTCCTCAAACCCGGAGGCACAATCGACACAATAGAGAAAAATGAACGGATGGTCCGGCAAGCGAAGTCAAATATAAAAAAAGCCGGATGGGAGAATAAAATAAAAGTTATAGCCGGAGACGCGCTGGAAGTTTTGCCGTATTTGGCCGGCTCTTACGATATGGTTTTCCAGGATGCCGCTAAGGGGCAATATATCGAATTTCTTCCCGATTGTCTGCGGGTTCTGAGGGTCGGCGGGATACTTGCATCAGACAATGTTTTGTTCCGAGGTCTTGTGGATGGCGGAAGCGAAATACCCAAAAGGAACCGGACGATCGCGGCAAGGCTCAGGGAATACATCGGCGTTATCTGCGGCAGCGAAATGCTTGACACATCTATAATCCCGATCGGAGACGGTTTGGCGGTCACATATAAAAAGGGAGAAATTTCAGGTGGATAAAATAGAACTGCTTGCTCCGGCAGGCAATCTGGAAAAGCTGAAAACAGCTGTAATATACGGCGCGGACGCTGTTTACCTTGGCGGCGAGACTTTCGGACTGCGTTCCTATGCTGAGAATTTTACCTTTGCACAGATGGATGAGGGCGTTGCATTCGCACACGCAAGAGGTAAAAAAGCATATCTTACGATAAACATAATTCCCCACAACAGTGATCTTGACGCACTGCCCCAATATATAAGCAATATTTCAGATATATGTTTTGACGGGATAATACTGTCGGATCCGGGAATATTGACAATAGTCAGAAAGATGCTGCCGGGAATGGAAATACATCTGAGTACACAGGCGAACAATACAAATTGGGCAAGCGCTTCGTTTTGGCATGAACAGGGGATAAAAAGAATTATTCTCGCAAGGGAGCTCTCTCTCGAGGAGATCAGGGAAATACGCTCTAAAACTCCCGGGACGCTCGATCTGGAGATGTTTGTCCACGGATCCATGTGCATCTCATATTCGGGGAGATGCCTTCTAAGCAGCTACATGACCGGCAGAGACTCGAACAGAGGACTATGCACTCATCCCTGCAGATGGAAATACCACCTGATGGAAGAAACAAGACCCGGTCAGTACATGCCTGTATTCGAAGATGAAAGAGGGACATATATTCTCAACTCAAAAGACCTTTGCCTGATCGGGCATATACCCGAAATTATCGAAGCGGGAGTCAGAAGCATAAAGATAGAAGGCCGAATAAAGAGTTCGTATTATGCGGCTACAGTCGTAAAAGCCTATAGAAATGTTATAGATTCATATTACAGCTGCAAAGGAAAATACAAGTTTGAACCATATTGGCGTGAGGAAATCGGAAAGGCCAGCAACAGGGAATTCACCACAGGATTCTACAGCGGCAAAACCGAAGGAAGCGACCAGCGTTACGAATCGGGAGCATACATCAGCGAATATGACTTTGTGGGTATTGTTAAGTCCTACGACCGCATTAAAGGACTTGCCGAGGTTGAACAGCGAAACAAGATGCAAATCGGCGATATTGTTGAAATATTTTCTCCGGCAGGCAAACATCACACTCAAACCATCTCGAAGATGTATGATTCGGACATGTTTCCTATAGATGCCGCCCCGCATCCGCAGATGACTGTTTATATGGCTCTTGAGAACGAAGCCGCGGAATATTCAATGATACGTCGTGAAAGACTTGACAAT
>JAQVNH010000134.1 GCA_028703215.1 Eubacteriales bacterium | reverse complement strand
ACATTGAACACAGTTTTGGAAACCAGTTCGCCATCGAAAAGATATAAGTAGGTAAAATTGTCAGATACATAATTGTATGCGTACACTTCCTGCTCAAATTCGCCTGAAGCGACTCGGACAAAATTTGTTTTGTCCAGAGTGAACATTTCGGTTATTTCGACATCTTCCTGCAGGACCTTTCTGCTGTAAACTCCGGATACCAGATAAAAATCTATCTTTGCAAACTTTTCGTCAAGAGTTGTCTGGTCAACGGAGGTTTGCTGCGTTGAATCAGAAGGTTTCGAGGTCGTCTCAACTGGACCTGATGTCTGGGTTCCTTGAGTTGTCGATAATTCGTTTGTTGTGGTTGAAATATCTGCCGTTTGGCTCGATCCGTTACCCGATGATGACTGCAGTGTCGAAGCAGAGGTACCCGCAGTCGTTTCCGCGGCGTCTGTTGTTTGAGTGCCGTGAGCTGTAGTTGTCTGAGTGTCGTGAGTTGTGGATGAAACATCCGTTTTGGATGAAACATCAAATGTCGGGACCGATTCGTCTTCCAAAGATTCGATGGTTTTATTGGAGCATCCTGATGTTACCAGGACAAGAATCAAGCTTAAAACAATAAGTTTTTTCATATTTCCCCTCCCGACAAAAACAAAATCGCCACGGTTAGATCAATAACCGTGGCAACAATAAATCATCCTATAGTTCGTCTATTATCTCTTCGACTTCCTCAACCTCTTCTTCAGTTGGTATACCATTCTGTTCTACGCGATTGTAAAGGTTTCTCACCTGCATTTCCTCAGTAGAGGAGATTTGAAGTGCGTATCTGTGAACTTCCCTTACCTGCTCCATTAATGCTTCGATTTCCCCCGCATTTGCGGCGCGTTCCTGTTCGCTCATATTGTTGTAAGTCTGGTTCATTATCCTCAACTGAGCTTTATACTCGTTTGCCAGCTCGCACTGCTCTTCCAATTGAGCTCTCGTACGTGTTCTCAGCTGCTCGGCCTCGAGTTTGTTCTCTTCAAACTGATTCCGGTACTGATAAATTTGCCCCTGCTGCCCGCCCGATTGCGTCCCCTCGCCGGTTGTTGCCTGGCCGCTTTGCTGCGCTCCGTTCTGAGTCGTATTCTGTGTTCCTTGCTGTGTTCCGCTCTGAGTCGTATCCTGTGCGCCTTGCTGCATCGAAGGACTTGCTGTTTGCGATCCTTCCGCTGATGCGGTGGCTGCTATAAAACTCATCGCTATGGTGACTATAAGCAATGCTGATAATATTTTTTTCATTTCGGATACCTTCTTTCAAACTTATTTTATTTGGCACACTCTCATAATACAAGCGAATTGCAGTAAAAATATGTATAAATTATGTGAAATTGTGAAAAATCCTCTCATCGCTTTTGTTTATGCTATACTTTATTCATAGCTGCAAAGGAGAATATCCGATGTATAGAATATTTGTCGTTGATGACGAAGCCGACCTGCTGAACATTATGCAAAAGTATCTCGAAAAAGAGGGCTATGAGGTCAGGACTTTTAACAGCGGCGAGAATGCGCTGACCGCTGTTGGCGAAAAAACCCATCTCTGGCTTCTTGATGTGATGCTTGGCGGAGAAATAAGCGGCTATGACCTTCTGAAAGTCATCAGGGAAAAGAACCCTGTTCCCACTATTTTTATATCTGCCAGAAACCAGGAGCTGGACAGGATCATGGGTCTGGAACTTGGCAGCGACGATTATATAACAAAACCATTTTCAATGAGAGAAATGCTTCTGCGCGTCCAAAATGTCATAAAAAGAGTCTACGGCGAAAATGAAAGCAAAATCAGATACTACGGGGAATATTCGGCGGACATGAAAAAGCGCCTCGTCTTCAGAAATGATGCGCCCGTCCCGCTGACATCAAAGGAAACCGATATGGTCCTGTTTTTACTCAGTAATATCAATACGCCGTTCACGAGGGATCAGCTGTTAAATGAGGTCTGGGGAAAGGATTATTTCGGCTCGGACCGCGTGGTCGACGATCTTACAAAGCGTATCAGAAAAAAGATGCCCGGTTTCAACATTGAAACGATCTATGGGTATGGATACAGGTTGACCTGATGAAAAAAATAAGTCTTTCGTTTCAAATAACGCTGGTCTTTCTGACCGCCTTCATATTGACGAGTGTGCTGCTGGGCATCCTTATCACAAGCAGGCTTGATGATGTATTTGTGAATAATGTATATGAAAGCCTTGAGGCTGACGGAAGAGCTATGAAACAGACTTCGGATATCAGCAATTTCGAGTTGTCCGAGGGCAACGCTTTGATACGATATTACAGTGACGATAAGGCCTATGACGCCTCCGGCAATATCCTCGAATATTTGGACGACGATTCGATAAAGCTCATTATAAACAAGGCCGCCCTTCAGGAGACAGGCTCCGAAAGATATGTCAATTCCATTAACGGAAAGGTCATATATTATGTTGTTCTTAATTACGGGGGATTCTTCAATGTGCAGCGCGAAGACATTTTGATAGTGCTTACAGACAGCCAGATCAAAAACGCCATGGTTCGCGAAACAGCCTCGCAGATACTCCTGGCATCACTTATCGCTTTTGTTTTAGGATATCTTGTCATATTGTTATGGGCGACAAGACTTGTCAGAGATACAAAAAGGATTTCGGGAACTTTGGATATGATCGGAGATAACCATTACCTGACAAAGATCACAAGCAAAAGAAGGGATGAAATCGGCGACCTGGCCTCAAGTATCGAAGCCATGAGGGCTAAGATCATCGGCAACGAGAAACAAAAACAGGAGATCATACAGGGAGTCAGCCACGACCTGAAGACTCCGATCGCTGTGATCCAATCCTATGCGGAAGCCCTGAACGATGGCGTGTGCGCCCCCAAGGATGTGGCTTCGATAACAACCAGGGAATGCGAAAGACTAAATGACAAAGTTACAAAGCTCCTTCAAATGACAAGGCTTAATTATATCGAGATCGGCGTGAGAACGCCCGGATCGACAAAGATGCACAAATTGGTCAGTGAAATCGTCTCTGATTACAGCTATCAAACGCAGGCTTTAATCGAAACGGATCTCACGGAGACCGCCTTTGACGGAGATGAGGAATCGTGGAGAATAGTTCTGGGAAACCTCCTGGACAACGCGGTCAGGTACGCGAAGGCGAAAATCAGGTTAACATTGAAAGAAAGCGGTCTTGCCGTCTATAATGACGGAAGCCATATAAACAAGGATCAGCTCTCGAGTATCTTCGACGCTTACGAAAAAGGGGTTGACGGCAAATTCGGGCTTGGCCTGTCCATTGTTAAAAGAACCGCCGAGCTTTTCGGATATAAGGTCGCCGCGGAAAACCTTGATGACGGGGTAGAGTTTAGAATTTATAGGTAAAATATTTTATGCCATATCGTCAGGCATGATTTTTAAATTCAATATTCTTTCAGACAATTCAATGTGACCCTCTAACATCGGCAGATAATCAAATGTTTGTTCAAGTTTTTATACCTTTTTAAAATTTTAAGTTTTTAAAAAGACCACTAAACCTGTCCCTCTGGTTTATTTTAACAAAAACACCAGACTTCTAAAACACCCATTTTATAGGCATTTTTCGTACTTATATATTACATTGAGTATTACCCATTATAGCAGTTTATGCGGCTTGATCGTATTCGCATAGCTCCAATCAATACACTGTCCCATTCTGCCTACGGAAGAAAATACCGTGGCAATAGCGAATGTATTGGCTGCGTGAATACTCATAGACCAACCCGGCGTTTTCGAGTTCAAGCAGGATCATACGATCCAGACAATAGCCACCCTTGGTACGCGCTTCACGGCAGACTGGCTTAGCTAAACAAATTTGAATATCTC
Organism: Eubacteriales bacterium; assembly: GCA_028703215.1. Lineage (GTDB taxonomy): Bacteria > Bacillota > Clostridia > Acetivibrionales > STF1-152 > STF1-152. The sequence goes on along the minus strand of JAQVNH010000134.1, from coordinate 3 downwards.
CGA
>JAQVNH010000133.1 GCA_028703215.1 Eubacteriales bacterium | reverse complement strand
CAGTCTGGTCAGTATCTACCTGGTAAAGGTATTTTCACCAAGGAACCAAAAAATGAAACATCAAAACGGGTATTAACAATGCCCAAACAAGTTATGTATATGATATCTCAGTTAGAACATGAGAAGAAGTTACAAAAAGTTGCATTGTCCAACAAATGGATGGGAGGAATTATAAGAACGAGCAGACTATTCACTCAAGCAAATGGACTACCCATATTCCCTGGCACAATATCGAAACAATGGAAGGCTTTTATTGAAGATAAGAACTTGCCGATATTAACCTTTCATGGTATTAGACACACATCAGCATCTTATCTGATAGCTTGCGGTCAGGATGTGGTTTCTGTTTCAAAAAGGTTAGGACATGCGAGTAGCAATACAACTCTTGCTATCTATGCTCATGCTTTTAAAAAAAGAGACCAGATATCTGCATCATTTATGGAAGGCCTATATTCAAATAAAGAAGTATCAGTAGCAAAATAAAGAATAGCTGGCTTTTTGTTAATTAAGTACTCCTTGTTGGGGTACTTTTTTATTGATGATAAATAATGTCTTAACTTCTGTAAAAGTATAAGATGTCGGTAGAATGTCGGTATTAGCCCTAAAATAAAAAAGTATCAAAGCCCGAAAGCCTTGATACAACTGGCGTGCCCGGCGGGATTCGAACCCACCACCAACGGATTAGAAGTCCGTTGCTCTATCCGAATGAGCTACGGGCACACGGTGTTCTTAGTCTGGAACTCAGGTTTTCACGTAATTCCCGATTAAAAAAATGGAGCGGGTGATGGGAATCGGACCCACACAATCAGCTTGGAAGGCTGATGTTCTACCACTGAACTACACCCGCACGTGTCACGCTTAACAATTATACAAGGAAGATTTTTGTTTGTCAACGGATTGGCTATGCTCAAATTATGCGTAATTTATCCATGTCCTTTTTACTTATCATCTATGTGAAGCAGCAGCTTTTTTACCTGCTTCAGAGCTTTTCCCCTGTGGCTTATCTCATTTTTCAAGTCGCTCCCGATCTCCGCCATTGTCTGACCAAACTCAGGCAGATAAAAAACCGGATCATAGCCAAAACCATTCTCCCCCCGCGGACTGTCAGCTATATATCCCCCACATACTTCCCTGACAGTAAATATCGAGCCCAAGCCCGTTATGACTGTCGCTGCGCATACAAAACGCGCGGTTCTTTTTTCGAAAGGCACACTTTTCATAAGATCAAGCAGTTTTTCGACCTTCTCCTCATCTGTCGCGTCCGGCCCCGCAAATCTGGATGAATATATCCCCGGCGCTCCCTTCAGATAATCCACTTCTAGTCCGGAATCGTCAGCTAAGACTGCGCCTCCGGTTATTTTGCGTACGGCGTTCGCTTTGAGCAGTGAGTTCTCCTCAAATGTGCTCCCGGTTTCTTCTATCTCTTCAACTATTCCGGCTTGTTCCATAGACACTATGATATAAGGAGAGTCCTCCAGCAGTTTCCTTATCTCTGCGATTTTCCCTTTGTTGCTTGTCGCTACAGTAAGCTGTTTCAATTTACGGCTCTCCCAATATGATCGCATGTCGATCGTTACGGAATATTCCCAAGCATTTCTATTGCCGCCGCGCACAAGGCTTCAGCGGCTTTTTCCCTGAATGCCTCAGTGTTAAGATTGGCTCGGTCCAACTCATTTGAAACAAAGGCGACCTCGGCGATTATTGACGGCATAACGGTTTCCTTCAGAACCGTGAAATTCGGATACGTAAATATTCCGTGATTTCGGGTTCCCAATATTGCAAGCATTTTATTCAGGGCTATTTTTGCAAAAACATATGAAGGTCCGCTTGTTGAATAGCAAAGCGCGGCGGAACCTCTTTCGCTTTCATATGTGGTCGAATTGTTATGAACGCTCAGAAAAAGCGCTCCGCCCAGCAGGTTGGCAACATATGCCCTTTCGAAAGTATCCACAAAGGTGTCTTTCGACCTTGTGACATATGTTGAAACTCCCTGCGCTTTGAGTAATTTTTCAAGCCTCAGACAGATATCAAGGTTGAGCTTAGACTCGTATGTGTCGCCTCTTACAACACCCGGATCATATCCGCCGTGTCCCGGATCGATAACTACCGTCCTGCTGTTTGAAGCGGGCTCGATCAAAGTAATTGCTGTGTTTGCGACGACAGAACGGTAATATACAAGATACTTGAGTGTCACCTTTCCGTCGATCAAAATAGTGGTATTGCCTCCGCTTTCAGTGACTTTGATGCTGTTGACATAATCGTCATTTATTTTTATTTCGCCTGTCCCGATGCTTCCGCGCGAAGTTGAATAAGTGACCGTTATGTCATTGAGATTTGGATCATAGCTAGATGTGTGATACTTTACATCAGCTTCCTGGCTGCTTGTCAGTTTTATTCCGCTAAGAACGAGACTTACCCTGTCCCCGCAGTTGCTGTAAGTGACATTTTTCAAGGCGGAGGGCTTCACATGCAATTTAAATAAGCCGTTTGAATCCTCATAGGTATACGCGTACTGGCCGTTTAGGTCTGCAATTATCCTGACTGTGTCTCCCGTAAACTGAGAACAGCTTATATTTTCAACATAGGCACTGTCTATATTCACTGTGCTGGCAGCGGAAGTCATCTCCACGCCTGAAAAATAAATCACAATACGGTTAGGGTCGGTAAGCCGGCCAACCGATAAGTTCTTCCAGCCATCCAAAGCGACTTCTATGGTCTCTTCCGACTGGCTCTTTTGGTGCTTGAACGTAACTGCGCTTTTGACTATTCTTTCCTCTTCGGTTGCCTGAGCCGAGGTCGGAGCGCCTATCTCTTCAGGCTCGCCATCGAATACGCCGATAACTATGCTGTTGCGGTTTTGCTCAATTTCGTAATCTTTATTCTCATTGAGATCGAGGACTACTCTTACGATTTCCTCTTCAAACTGCGAGCATCTTAAAGCGCTTATTCTCGAACTGGTAACGGGAATACTCTGATAGCCACCCTCGATTTTGGCTCCCGCAATATCAACGACTATCCTGTCGGGATTTTCAAGAGTAAACGAATTGCACTCGGTCGATTTGTTAAAATAAATCGTGATGGAGTCTCTGGTATTTTTTGAAACATGGTAAATCCCCTGGACAAAGTTGGCGCCGGCACCTTGGGCAGAAGCATACGATTGTGTCAGAAGAAGAATAAAAATGAACAGTATGGAAATAAATTTTCGAAGCCTCATTTGCAAACCTCACAGTTTACTTTGTCTTTTGTTTTGACGATTTCTTGCGTATCCGCAAATTGAATTATAACAAAATTTTATCCGGCTTAACACATTTTTTATGCAATTTTATTCACAGTTTTCACATTTTTATTTTGTGTTATAATTCCGGTTGAAGTGTTTGTAAGCGCATTCGGTGGCGACTCTGCCGCGGGGAGTCTTATTTAAGAACCCGAGCTGCAGCAGGTACGGCTCGTAAACATCCTCGATCGTTACATTTTCCTCTCCTATGGATGCGGCAATTGTTTCAAGCCCGACAGGTCCCCCGGAAAATTTGTCGATGATAGTCAGCATCATTTTTCTGTCAATTCCGTCCAGCCCGATCCGATCTATTTCGAGCGCGTCAAGCGCCATTTTTGCAACTTCGTAATTTATGTCTCCCTGCGCTTTGACTTGCGCAAAATCCCTTATCCTCTTTAAAAGCCTGTTTGCAAGCCGCGGTGTTCCCCTCGAACGGCGCGCGATTTCTTCCGAGCCATCTTCGTCAATTTTAATATTTAGTATATTTGCGGACCTCTTCACGATAGTCTGGAGCTCAACGCGGTTGTAGAGATCCAGCCGGTTAATTACTCCGAATCTGTCTCTGAGCGGAGAGGTAAGCATTCCCGCCCTGGTCGTCGCTCCTATCAGC
>JAQVNH010000132.1 GCA_028703215.1 Eubacteriales bacterium | reverse complement strand
CTTTCTGTAAAGCATGATGCCAGAATAGAGTCGATAAGAGCGCAGCTGCCCGGAGTCAATTGCGGCGCCTGCGGGAAAAGCGGATGCGACGGATTTGCCGAGGCGCTTGTCAAAGGCGAAGCCAAGGTCGGGGACTGTAAAGTCTGCGGAGCTGAGGCATCCTTAATGATCTGTCAAATATTGGGGGTAGAAATCAGCCCTCAAACAGAAAAAGTAGCCAGGGTCATGTGCAGCGGCAGCAATGCAATATCAAAGAAGAAATTTGAATATGCGGGAATCGAAGATTGTGCAGCTGCAGCAGCGCTCTTCGGAGGAGATCAGGCGTGCTCGTACGGCTGCCTGGGACTGGGCAGCTGCGTCAAAGCCTGCAAATTCGGAGCGATCGTTATAAAAAACGGACTGGCCGGAGTCATAGAATCGGAGTGCACAGGCTGTATGCAATGCATCAGCGCATGTCCTAAGAATATTATAAGAATGGTCCCGGCCTCGTCAGGCGTGACCGTATACTGCAGCAGCCTGGATAAAGGCGCAGTAGTCAGACAAAATTGCGAAGTCGGCTGCATAGGCTGTAAAAAATGCAGCAAAGTATGCCCCGAGAATGCCATATCTTTTGAGGGAACGCTCGCAGTAATCGACCCTGTTAAGTGCAATAACTGCGGTCAATGCATAAATGAGTGTCCTACCGGAGCAATAAGCAGCAGTTTAAGCTTTGATTTCTAATATAGCCATCGTAAGATCGTCCGATGGTGAATCCAAATTGCCCGGGGCTACGAAATCATTGAGATTATCAGCTATGATACGCAGGATATCTTTGCCGTTTGAATTTTTCTGAAGTATCTCTACGAGTCTTTCTTCTCCGAATTGTTGCTTTTCGACATTTGGAAGTTCGATAAGCCCGTCGGTATGATAAAGTATGCGGTCGCCTTTCCGCAGCTGCAATTTCCGGTCGCTGTATTCGGGATCATCTACCCAGTCGCTTATGGGAAACCCCGGTGAGCGAAGTATCTCAAGCCTGTTTTTTCCGAACACAAGAGGACTGACGCTGTGGCCTGCGTTTGCATAAGTGATTTCAAGAGTTCTTAAATCGATTATTGAATAAAACGCTGTCAGATACATATGCGGATCCAGTCCGCTTTGGTTGAATTTTTTATACAGAGAAGAAAGCGCTTTGCCCGGCGAAAGCTCATTTTTATCGAATGATGTTTTAAGGAAGACAGTAAGCAAAGATGCGGGTATGCCTTTACCCTCGACATCCGAGATATAGAGCGCGACATGGCTGCTGTCCGGCATGAAGCAATCGAGGAAATCGCCGCCTATTTTGTAACAGGGCTTGTACATATATGAAAATTTGATCCTTGAATTTTCAAATTCCGGGGGAAGAAGACTGTTATGTATTTTATGCGCCATGTCCAGATCACGGTTGAGCTCTCTGTTTTGCTCCGCCAGTTTATCGACAATATTTTTCAGATCTGTCACATCCCTGAATACCTCGATTATTCCGATCAGCTCACCCATATTGTTTTTGATCGGCGAACTCATCACAGAAACTGTCCTGCTGCCGATCATTTCTTCTTTTACATGGTGCCGTCCATCCCTCATTGTTTCTCGCGATGTGCAATTAATACAAGGGCTGTTCTGCCCGAGGGCTTCGTAGCACTTCATCCCTACCTTGCAGAAGTCCAATCCTTTTTGCATAGCCTCATTGATAAAAATGACATTGTCATCAAGGTCCAGGACCCTGACCCAGTCCAACATTCCGTCAACCAAATGGTGGATAAGCTCTCTGTTCTGTGGATCCTTCATATTGTCACCGCCCTTTGCTCTAAAACCATTCTAACAAAATTACACGAATAAATATATAAGTTATTATTGTATTCCTGTTTCCTTATTGCTATAATTGCAATCAAGGAATCACATATTTTTTTCAATGGGGACAGCGGCGTTCTTACTCAGTATCAGGGCGCGCAAATGTCTCTTTTTATTTTATGCGGGGAATGCGGAAGTTATCCGGGATCAAAACTATACTTACGGGGAGTGGTCAAAGATGATGAACTATAGCAAGGAAGATATTATCGGAATGGTGAAGGAACAGGATGTAAAATTCATCAGGCTTCAATTTACAGATATTTTCGGAATAATGAAAAATGTATCCATTACAGCTGACCAGCTCGAAACGGCTCTCAACAACGAAGTGATGTTCGACGGGTCTGCGATAGAGGGCTTTGCAAGGATCGAGGAATCTGACATGTATCTTAGGCCCGATCCCGGCACATTCTCTGTATTTCCATGGAGACCGCAGACAGGTAAAGTCGCCCGTCTGATCTGCGATGTCTACAATACTGACGGGACGCCATTTAAAGGGTCTCCAAGGTTTGTGCTTAAGAAAGCTCTTGAAAAAGCGCTTTCGATGGGCTATGACACTTTCAATGTAGGTCCGGAATGTGAATTCTTTCTTTTTCTCACCGACAGCGAGGGCAACCCCACCCTGAAGACACAGGATAATGCCGGATATTTTGATCTGGGTCCCGTAGATCTCGGAGAAAACGCAAGGCGCGACATGGTCCTCGCACTTCAGGAAATGGGGTTTGAGGTCGAGGCATCGCACCATGAGGTGGCACCCGGACAGCACGAGATAGATTTCAAGTATAACGATGCGCTGACCACAGCTGATGCGGTCATAACCTTCAAGCTGGTCGTAAAAACAATTGCGCAGAGGCATGGACTCCATGCAACATTCATGCCAAAGCCGGTGTTCGGGATCAACGGTTCAGGTATGCACACAAATGTATCGTTAAATAAAAACGGCAAAAACGCTTTCTATGACGAAAAAGACCCGATGGGGCTGAGCCTGGATGCAAAATACTTCATCGGAGGCCTTATCAGGCATATTCGCTCGATCGCCGCGATAACCAATCCGACGGTAAATTCCTTCAAAAGACTGGTCCCCGATTACGAAGCTCCGGTGCATATTGCGTGGTCCGTTAAGAATAGGAGTCCGCTGATAAGAGTTCCCGCGATCAAAGGCAAAAAGAGCAGGCTGGAGCTTCGTAATCCTGATCCTGCCTGCAACCCGTATCTTACACTTGCGGTTATATTATATGCCGGTCTTGACGGAATCGAAAAGAAGATAACTCCTCCTCAACCCATAGATAAAAACATTTTTGACATGACAGCAGAGCAGATAAAAGCAGCGGGAATTGCTTCCCTTCCGGCTAATCTCAAGGAAGCGGTCGATGAAATGAGCAGGAGCGGTCTTGTAAAACAAGTGCTGGGCGAAGACATATTTAATAAATATATCGCAGCTAAAAACGAAGAATGGAAGGATTATGCCTCCAGAGTCACCGAATGGGAACTCGGACAATACCTTACAAGATATTGATCCGGATCAGCCGGAGCAAATCATTTTATTACAATTGTGATCATGGCAAGAGAGGCCGGGATGGGAAGAGGCCGGGAGAGGGAAGAAATGATCGTTAAATTTAATGTAGGGGATCTGGTAGAACTCAGAAAACCCCACCCGTGCGGCTGCAAACAGTGGCAGATACTCAGGACCGGAATGCATTTCAGGCTCAAATGTACAGGATGCGGACACATGGTGATGGTTCCGAGAGTCAAATTTGAGAAGGATCTAAAGAAAGTCATAAGCAAAACGACGCAAACTTTGAATATGCAAGAGGAAGAGGAAAAAGGCAATATTTAGAAGCCTGATAGAATGGCCGGGACTGGTATTTCCTCTGAATTCCGACTTGCGGGATGATATTTTTGCCGATGAGTTATTTGGTGATATTGCCGCCGGCAAATGACCGCATTTTTTTTATTAAGGTGTCAATACTTTTTGAATATTTCACCCTAAAAGGAGTCAATTTATCGCGTGAATATTTCACCCTAATGGACATTGATGAATAGG
>JAQVNH010000131.1 GCA_028703215.1 Eubacteriales bacterium | reverse complement strand
CCCGAAAGCCGCGAAAGGAATTCCTATGATGTTATAAATGAATGCCCAGAATAAATTCTGCCTTATTTTCGATATCGTTTTTTGAGACAGAAATATCGCCTGCGGTATAAGTGTAAGATCTCCTCTCAAAATGGTTATGTCGCCGGCTTCAATAGCAATATCGGTGCCGGTGCCCATAGCTATGCCAATATGTGCCGAGGCGAGTGCGGGAGCGTCGTTTATGCCATCCCCGGCTACCGCGACTATTTTACCTTCTTTCTTCAATTTTTCGGCAATACCGGCCTTATCTTCCGGGAGAACTCCTGCGCGCACATTTTCTATCCCGGCTTGTCTGCCTATCGCATCCGCGGTTCTTTTGTTGTCCCCGGTAACCATGTATACTTTTATTCCCATATTTTTCAGTTTTGCAACAGCACTGACGGATGAGTCCTTTATAATGTCTGCAACTCCTATAACTGCCGATATTTTCCCGTCAATAGCAATCAATATGGCTGTTTTCCCCATATCTTCAAGCATTCCGGTATTATCAGACACGTATCCGGCATCTATTCCGTTATCTTTCATCAGCGCATAATTCCCCGCGATAACCATATGTCCTTCTATCAATGCTTTGACACCCTTTCCGGGTATCGATTCAAACTCGCGTGTGTCCGGCAGGGTTACTTTCTCCGCCAAAGCCTTTTCATAGATCGCCTGCCCAAGCGGGTGCTCCGAATTTCTTTCCGCAGCGCCGGCGAATTTTAGAATTCGTGAAATCTGAGTTTCGGTGTTTTTGCCGCCATTATTGCTTTCAGGTATTTCAGTGCCGTTAGGTCTTCCGGAATTTTCTCCTACAGGCACAATGTCGGTGACAGCAGGCTGTCCCTTTGTGATCGTACCTGTTTTGTCAAGTATGACAGCATTTATTTTATATGAGATCTCAAGTATCTCCCCGCTTTTTATCAATATCCCGTTTTCGGCACCGACACCGGTACCGACCATTATTGCCGTTGGTGTGGCAAGTCCGAGCGCGCAAGGACATGCTATGACCAGCACGGATACCGCATTAATGAGCGCCGTCTCAAATCTGTTATCCCCCGAAGATAAAAAATACCACCCCAGAAATGTCAACAGAGCTATCCCTGCAACCGCGGGAACAAAAACCGAAGCAACTTTATCAGCCGTTTTCTGGATGGGAGCCTTTGATCCCTGAGCCTTCTCAACCATTTTGACTATCTGTGAGAGAACAGTATCTTCCCCGACTTTCATCGCCTTGAATTTAAACGATCCGAACTTATTCACCGTAGAACCGATAACGTGATCATCGACCGTCTTTTCGGCGGGGATGCTTTCGCCTGTGACCATTGATTCGTCAACATTTGAGTAGCCTTCGATTATGACTCCGTCAACGGGGATTTTTTCACCCGGCCTCACAATAACGATATCTCCGGGCACCACCTGTTCTACCGGCATGCTTACTTCGAGCCCGTTTCTCAGGACCTTCGCGTCTTTGGCCTGAAGACCCATCAATTTTCTTATCGCTTCCGAAGTTCTGCCTTTTGCCGCAGATTCCAGATATTTCCCCATAAGTATAAGTGTGATTATCAGAGCAGAGGCTTCAAAATACAAGGCCGGCATTTCAGTTCCCCTCTGCGGGGAGAAAACCGCGTTATATACGCTGAAAAAATAAGCTGCCGAAGTACCGAGCACGACCAGGACATCCATGTTGGCGCTTCCGGATTTTATCGCATAAAACGCATTTCGGTAAAACCTTGCGCCTATTATGAATTGGACCGGTGTGGCAAGCGCGATCTGGAACCTCCAGTCATGAAGAATCCGGATGTTTATTCCAAAAACAGAAAGAATCATTCCGAGTACCAGCGGCGCGCTGAGAAAAGCGGAAATTATAAATAGATTTCTCAGACTATCGCTGTGGCGTTTCCCCGTGGGATCCGCTGTCCCCGGCAGTGTTTTGTCGATAGTTTCAGCATGGTATCCCAGGGATTCGACTGCATTTATTATAGTATCTGCGCTTAGTTTTGATTTGTCATATTTTATGTAAGCTTTTTCGGATGCGAGGTTTACGTTCACACTTTCAACGCCCTCAAGACCGGACAGTTTTTTTTCTATTCTCAGAGCGCAGGCGGCACAGGACATGCCATCGATATCAATCTGCAAACTGTCTTTTTTATCCATATCGCCGACACTCCGTTTATTGGATAGTATTTGATTCACTCAACGATCAGATAGGATGACCTATTTATAAGAACAGTTTCGCCCGATAGTGTTATTCCTTTGACTGTGTAGCTTTGAAGAACTATATCGGTTGCTGTCGCAATATACTTGGTGAGAACTCCGGAAAGCTTTATGGTCGATTTGACATTATCGCCGACTAAACTGATGATACCGGGCAGTTTTGTTATGTTGGCCAGCGTGAGATGCTGTTTCATGAATGCCTTCAAAAAAGCGATTTGGTTGTTTTTTCTGCCTATATCGCCGTATTCCTTCCAAACATCGTTTTCGTCATAGCCTTTTCTGTATCTGACAAATCCCTCTGACTGAAGTCCGTCCAGATGCTGCATCCCTGCCTCAAGATGAATATACAGGTCCTGCTCCGGATCGTCATACCGCATATGATAAGGCACATTGATGTCGACTCCGCCGAATAGGTCAACAAGCTCAACAAAGCTGTCTGTGTTGATCTTTATATAATCATCTATAACAATATCGAATTTCTCTTCAAGGATCGCAGTCAGAAAACTCATGCCCCGGCTGTATTCACTGAATTTTCCCTGGTGCTTTAATTTGACTCCCAAATAATAAGTGTAATTGATTTTAAAAATACCCGGTTCTTCGTATAAATCATTGCTTCTGAGAAAATCGATTATTCCTCTGTTGTAGTCTACGAACATATCCCTCGGGATCATCGTTATCGTTACCGTGTTGGCTTTTTTATCTATGCTGACGATTCCTATGGTATCCATAAGAGCGTGATTGTCTTCACCTGCAATCAATATGTTGATTGCATTTTCCGTAGTTATTTTCTTGCTGTATTCTCCTCCGTCGAGCAATCCCTCGGGAAAATCCATGTAATCGAAGGTTTCGTAAACAGCTGTTTCTTCACCGTTATTTGGATTTGTCGGGAATTGATCTCCGTTCTCTGCGGGTTTGGTGTCTTCAGCGGATTTACTTGTCGCAACCGGCTCGGTCGGAGTGTCATTTCCTCTCAGCAAGATGCTTTCTCCGGCAAAAGCAAGATAAACGACCGAAGCCGCTGCAATAGCTATACAGATTATCATTGCAATATATTTTATGCTTTTTTTATTCTTTTTTGTTTTGTCTTTCATCACAAAGGCCTCTGATCCTTGCAATATGACCGGAGATAATCTCTTCCGGGAAAATAAGTTCAATTATCTTTTTTTGTATTTATTTTTACATTGCAATAGTATACCACAATTTTAAATTGCATGTGATTTGCATATATTATTTATATATGACAATTACGACAGCATTATGTTCCATTTTTCATAATAACATAAGCTACATGAATAAAACTACGGTAAAATCATTGCGCAGATATGAATCGATAAAAACTGTTTTTAAAAGTTTGACGGGGAGATGCAAAATGATTTTCTCGACATCCATCTCATTATAATAGAAATACTCCCTCTCCTTGTTATCGGAACGATCGCAAAGAAGGTTGAAAACAACTGCATGATCAGCCATGCTGACGAATTTTTGCAGGGCTTTTTCCAAAAATTCCATATTATTGACCAAATTGAGATTGAATATGCCTGAAGAATAAATGACATCGAATCTATTCGATTCGGAAAATTTGCTTTTAAAAATGTCTTCGCAAAAAAATTCGGCTTCTGGATATTTGGCCTTTGAGCAAAGCACCATTTCTTCGAGAATGTCGACACCCGAATACTTTGCATTTATG
>JAQVNH010000130.1 GCA_028703215.1 Eubacteriales bacterium | reverse complement strand
TTTAGTTATTATGCTCATGATCATGACTGACATGATCGCTCCCGACGAGGCGATCGCAACCAGTCCAAAACTGTCTTTTTCAGAAGCCATGCTGTCTTTCTTCATTGAAGAAATCCCTACTGCAAGAGCTAATATGAACGGAACAGTCATTGCGCCTGTCGTAGCTCCTGAAGCGTCAAAAGAAATAGCCAGAAATTCACGCGATGTAAACAGCGCAAGTAAAAATATAATTGCATACGCCACAGTTAAAACTTTATTGAGCGGGATATTACTGACGATCCTTACAAGCCCAAAAGAAAGCAGTGCCGCAATTCCTATCGATACAACGGCAACCATGATCCCCTTAGAAATCAATCCGGCTGTCACTGAATCAACCTGGCCCGCAAGAATGTGAAGATCCGGCTCTGCAATCGAAATGATGAATCCAAGAACCAGCCCTGCAACAACTACGATCCAAAGTTTATTTTTTTTTGCTATAGATGACCCCAATACATTGCCAATGGGCGTTATTCCGATGTCTACACCGAATAAAAAAATCGACAGCCCGATGATTATCAGGATTGCACCGATAAGAAATCTTACGATAAGTGAAAGCTCAAGAGGAGCTATCGTAAAATTCAAAATCAAAACGATTATAGTGATGGGCAATACGGAATATAAAACTTCCTTTATTTTGGAAAGCAAAACACTCAAAACACGACATTCCCTTCTCTTATTTAAACCCGGATAACAGCTGAAATATCAACTCTCGAAACACTTCCCGGTTATATAAATCCTGATTATATTGTATCAGATAAATTTGAGTATAGAAACAAATCAAGGGAAAACACCCAGTAATGATTGAAAATAACTCGCCTGATGTCTATAATGGTTAATTAAGGAACATAATACATAATAGATGGTCTTAAATACTCTAAAATGGCCATAAATGCTCTTAATTAACAAAAAATGGGAGAAAGAGAATGAATATTGTCATCACAGGTGCCGGCAAAGTTGGCAGTACTCTCTGCGGCGACTTGGTGAAAGAAAACCATAACATTACTATAATCGAGCAGAATGAAGCAAGGCTCGAACAGGTTATAAACACTTTTGATATCAACGGATTGGCAGGAAACGGCGCCGCATATGACTCGCAAGAGGAAGCGGGAGTCAGTCAATGCGATATTTTTATCGCAGTCACTTCAAACGATGAGGTCAACATTCTGGCCGCTATCACTGCAAAGAAGCTTGGTGCGCGCTATACGGTCGCCCGCGTTCGAAACCCGGGATATTCCAAACAAATAGATTTTTTAAGAGATAATTTAGGTATCACACTTATGATCAATCCCGAACTGGATGCAGCCAATTCTATTACGCGAATGCTGCTCTTCCCCTCCGCGCTTGATGTTGAGGTTTTCGGACAAGGACGCATCCATCTTGTTGAAACCATTCTCCGCAACGACGCGCCTATGATTGGAATACGTCTGCGAGAGCTTGGCGGACGTTTTGGCAATATTATAGTCTGCGTAGTCGTACGCGGGGAGGAAGTTCTGATCCCTGACGGAGAAACCCGGCTGAAAGCGGGAGATCATGTCTGGATAACAGGAGAAGATTCTGATATCCATGCTTTTTGCAGGCATAGCCAGCATGGTCCTGACAAAATCGGTTCCGCACTTATAATCGGCGGAGGACGCGTTGCGAATTACCTTGTGGCAAATCTTCTCAAGATGCACATTCGCGTTAAGGTAATTGAGATAAATCAAGATTCGGCTGACAAGCTCGCTTCTGAGTTTCCGCATGCAGAGGTGGCTCTTGGTGACGGAACACAGCAATCGTTCCTGCGCGAGGAACACGGGATGGAATATGACGCGCTTATTGCCCTAACAGGCATTGACGAGGAGAATATACTCATCTCCATATACGCGTCACGGATGGGCGTTCCCAAAACCATCACCAAAGTTAACCGCACCGATCTTTTAAAGGTGCTTGAAAATGTCGGACTACAGGCAATCATAACACCGCAGCGTATCGTAGCCGACCACATCGTACGCTTTGTCCGTTCGACCGAAAATGCCGAAGGTTCCAATATAGATGCCTTCTATCGCCTTGCGGACGGGAAAGTCGAAGTCCTCCAGTTTATAGTGCGTGAATCGAGTAAAGCGATTCGCATAAAACTTACCGAACTTTCTACAAAACCCGGAATGATCTTTATCTGTTTTATTCGCGACGGAAAAACTATTTTCCCCGGCGGGCAGAGCTTTATCCTGCCCGGCGACAATGTAATCCTAGCTACTACGAACAAGGGTTTTCAGGATCTGGACGACATCCTGCTCGAAAGGCAGGTACACAGATGAACCGTGGCATTATCCGATATACCCTCGGGCGAATTTTATGCTTTACGGCGCTCTTGATGGCGCCTTCGCTCATCGTAGCCCTTATTTACAATGAAGGATGGCCCGGTCTTTTCCCATTTCTGCTGAGTATGTTGGCCACAGGTTTGACAGGGTTCGCGCTCTGCTTCCGACAGCCTGCAAAGAAAGATTTTTATGCCCGAGAAGGATTTGTGATCGTCGCGCTATCCTGGTTATCTCTCTCATTTTTCGGCAGCCTGCCGTTTCTCCTGAGCGGCACGATAAACAGCCCCATAAATGCTTTTTTCGAAACTGCGAGCGGCTTTACGACAACCGGCTCGAGCATTCTTATAAATTTAGGATCCATTAGCCACTCAATAATATGGTGGCGGAGTTTCACCCACCTCATCGGAGGAATGGGCGTACTCGTTTTCGCCCTTGCAGTCATGCCCAAAATCGAATCAGCAGATGTCTTTATTATGCGCGCGGAAGTTCCCGGTCCGATATTCGGAAAAGTGCAGGCCCGCCTCAGCAGCACCGCGCGTATTCTTTACATTATATATCTTTCTATGACCGCCATACTTGTTATACTGCTTGCTCTGGGCGGAATGCCGATTTTTGACAGCTTTATACATGCCTTCGGCGCCGCGGGCACCGGCGGGTTCAGCTCCAGAGCCAACTCAATTGCTTATTATTCCAGTCCTTATATTCAATATGTGCTTGGTATCGCCATGATAATGTTTGGAATCAATTTTAATCTCTACTACGCTGCGTTGTTTCACAATATCCGCAATTTTTTTAAAAGTGAAGAGCTCCGCTGGTATCTTGGGATCATAGGAGCAGCTATGCTCCTGATTTGCATCAATTTGAGCCCGATGTATGATTCAGTATCGCTTCTGATACGCAACGTGTTTTTCACTGTTTCGGCTATCATCACAACAACAGGCTTCTCAGTTACAGATTTTAATCACTGGCCGGTATTCAGCCGTGTAGTGCTGCTGCTGCTTATGTTTATCGGCGGTATGGCAGGCTCGACAGCAGGCGGACTAAAAATAAGCCGCGTAGTCATCTATATAAAATCAACGCTGCATGAGCTCCGCCGACGAATTAGCCCCAATAGACGCCTCCCCATGTCATTCGAACATAAATCGCTTGGCGATGAACTTGTCAGGCAGACACACTTTTATCTTTCCACTTATATTTTTGTTTTCATAGGAATCATGTTTATAACAGCAATTTCAGCTCCTACATTCATAACCGCTTTCAGCGCTGTTGCCGCGACCTTCAACAACATCGGTCCGGGACTGGACATGGTCGGTCCGGCAGGAAATTACGAAGGCTTAAACGATTTGTCGACCTTCGCGCTCAGTATCGGCATGATAATGGGGCGTCTGGAAATTTTTCCCGTACTTGTTCTATTGAGTCCACGAACCTGGCCTCGCGGCTGAAACGGGAGTTTTTGACATTTTTACACATAGAAACACACGCAATTTCTGAAGGAAATTAAAAGCGAGGCTGATTGTTTATAGGAACTCGATCAAACTATAATCAACATCCCCATCCTTGTTTACAAGACTTGCATCAGCATGAACATATTCCACTTTACCTATAAACATCTCA